>DASQRM010000175.1:0-12099 GCA_035642895.1 Streptosporangiaceae bacterium
TGGTTCACGCGTCCCAGGGGGAGTTGATCCGCGGGCATGGCCTGCCGGTGGCCGCTCCTCCCCGGCGGGGTGCGGGGAGGAGTGGCCGGCAGACCGGGATGGCGACGCTGCTCCACACAGCAGGCATGCGACTCTCGGCTACAGTGAGTGACGATCCGAGGATCCCGGGTCGGGCGGCCATGGAACCACTCGTGGGACGAGCGTCGACCGGACTCTTGAGCGATGTGCGCTTTCTGGGCATCGGCGCGTGGCATCTGGGCAGGTGGAACGCTCAGTACGGCGGGGCAGCCCACTTTTAATCCGTAGGTTCTGGGTTCGAGCCCCAGGCGCCCCACCAGCAGATTCTCAGGTCATGACCAATCCCTATTACGACGGGTTGCCTGAGTAATAGAGGAGACGTGATGGAGCCCGAGGTTGACCTGATTGCTGATCTCAACGCTGAGGACGACGACGGACTCGGCTGGTCGACTCTGAGCGACGCCCGCGATGCCGCTGACGTCCGGCCTGGCGTCATGCTGATCGCGGGGAACCGGTTCGGCCGGGCCGTGGTCCGGGTCGTAGCCGTTGACGGGGACGGGCAGGTTCACTTCACGGTCCTGCCTGGGTCGCTGGAGAAGAATATCCACCTCACCGGCCGCCGCTCCCTGGCCTGAGACCGGCCGGCCCGCACGGTCGGTCATCCCCGGCCGAACGGGACTTTAGGACCGCTTCCCCCTAGCCGGACATGAGCCGGATTCGGGAAGGCTGGCGCGAGCCGTTCCTTGCTCGGCTACGGCGACGACACGCGGTGTACTACCGGCATGGCTACCCTCCATCACCCGGCCTACGAGTACCGGGATTCCGCGTCCCGGCAGGCGGACACACCCCTTTTCCATGCGGTCGAGCAGAAGTTGCACGCCGGATGGCTGTTCGATCCCCGGATCCCGGCACCTGGGCCGGTCTCCCGCAAGCCGGCCCCGCGCCGCCGCCACGCCAAACCGGGGCGCGCGGCGCCGGCTTGATCACAGGCAGCCGCCCTGAGGCTTCGGCCACCCTCAGGCTCCGGCCACATGGGCCCGGAGCCTGAGGGTGGGCTGGCTGCTGGCCAGGCGGATGGCACCGCCGCGGTGGCGAGGGGCTCAGCAGGCGGCCCCGGTCACGCCGTCGCGGTTCCTTCCTTCATCTCCTTGAGTTCCTCCAGCACTTCCTCCGTCACCCCGGCCAGCTGTTTCGCCTGCTCCGCCGCCGCTTCCGCCTCGGCTTCCGCGGCCCGGTCCGTCGCTTTCAGGGCCGCGGTCTCGGCCTTGATCTCCGCGACGGTGGCCTTGGCCTCGTCAGTCTGAAGGTTCATGCCCGCCGGTTCAGGCTGAGCGGAAGGGTCCGTCTGCTCACTCGATGTCGTCATGCGCGGGCAGCTACCCAAGATCGGCCTTCTCATCGCGGTCGCCGTTGCCGGGTTACTAAATCCGCCTCGCGCTAGGAAGCTAAATCCGCCTCGCGCTGGGGAGCGCCAGCGGGCCGGGCCCGCTCCGCGGCAGGAAGTGGGCGGTGGCGCGGCCGGGTTTCCGGGGCGAGCAGGCCGAGTACGGCGGCCACGGCGAGGACCCCCGCGGCCAGACCGAACGCTGCCCCGTACGAGGCGGCGTCCACGAGGTAACCCGCGGTCACCGGTCCGGCGACGGCACCGAAGTCCCCGGCCATCTGGTAGGAGGCGATCATCGTGCCGCCCTGTCCGTCCAGGATGTCGCCGATCATCGCCGCCGGGGCGACGTCCAGCAGTCCCGATCCAAGCCCCAGGATGGCCAGTGCGGTCATGTACCCCCAGAGCCCGGGCAAGAGGCTCAGCGCGACCAGGCCAGCGGCCGACACGGTGCAGCCGGTGATGATGACCGGCCGCCTGCCAAGCCGGTCAGCCGCCCACCCGGCAGGCAGCAGCGCCGCGGCATTCAGCACGGCAACGGTCAGGAACCCGATGCCCGTCCACACCGCCGATCGGTGCAGGACGTCGCGGACAAACAGCGGCACGATGGCGCTGCGCACGCCGACGGTAGCGAAACCATCGGCCAGATTCGCGGTGGCCGCGGCGCGGTAGGCCCGGCTCCGCAGGGCGCGGACCATCCCGGCGAACCGCCGCGGCGGCCGGGCATCGCTGGGGACCCGCCGGGGCGGGTCCCGCAACACCACTGCGGCGATCACCGCCGGCACGATGAGCATGCCGCCGTAGATGAAAAACGGTGCGCGCAGGGACCAGGCGGCGAGGAGCCCGCCGACCGCGGGGCCACTGATCCCGCCCACGAGGAACCCGCCCGAGTACAGGCCGCTGGCCCGGCCCCGCTGGTCGTCGGGCACGCTGACCAGCAGCAGGGTCTGGGCGCTGACGCTGAACATCGCCGAGCCCAGGCCGCCGATCCCGCGCAGGATGAGGAGCTCCGCGAACGATCCCGACAGCCCGGCGAGCACGCTGCTGGCCGCGACGACGGCGATACCGACGGCCATCACCTTGTGCTCGCCGAACCGGTCCACCAGGCGTCCGGCGGGCAAGGCCCCTGCCACCCGCAGCAGGGCGAACGCACTGACCACGCCGGCGGCCGAGGCGGTGCTGACCCCGAAGTGACTGGCGAACGCCGGGATGTCCGGGGCGACGATCCCGAAACCGAGCGCGACCGTGAAGGAGACCGCGGTGAGAATAGCCACCACAACCGGCATGTCGCGGAACGGTCCGTGAAGGTGGCGGGGCACGGCACGGCAGTCTAGGCGCAGCGATGCTGTCCCCCGGTCACCCGCGGTGCGCTCGCCCTGGCCCTGCTGGCTAGCTGAGCTTCCTGAGCCCGTCCAGGACGCGGTCGAGGACCTCCGGGGGCGGCGGGAAATCGGTCTCACCGGCTAGCTGTGGTTCTTCCAGGCGCACGTAATCGAGCAGAGTGAACTGCAGGGGCCGGTCATCCCGGGCGCCGGCTCGGCGGGCTGACTCAGGCCATCCGGTATTGCTGGCCCCTCGCGTACGCTGCGGCAGGGTCTCCCGCGGGCCGTCTGCGGCGGTGTGCGGCCACGGCGCCCGATGACCCCCATTCTCGTCCGGGACGGCAAGCTCCTCTGCTCGGTGCGGCGCGACCACGCCCGGGTGTTCGAGGGCGGCGCCACCACAGCCGGAATCCCATCTTGATCACGCGCTACCCGGTACGTTTCGGGTCAAACCGTACCGGGTCGGCCCCTCCGCCCCGGCGACCGCTGCCGGTTGGCGCCCCGGCGTGTCGCTCTCCCGCGGGAACCGACGAGAGGCCATCCCGGCGTGGGTGACTTGCAGGAGGCACAGAAGTTCTACGGCGACGTACTCGGCATCGCCACCTCGGAGAACAACGGCCTGATGACCCTGCACCTGGCGGGCGGCCGGGACACGCTCGTCTATCCCAAGCCCGGTCACGTCCCGGCGGACTACACGATCCTCAACTTCCCAGTCGAGGACATCGACTCCGCCGTGGACGAGCTGACCGCCCGGGGCGTGACGTTCGAGCGCTACGACGGCCTGGCCCAGGACGGCAAGGGAATCAGCCGCGGGTACGGGCCAGATATCGCCTGGTTCCGGGACCCGGCCGAGAACATCATGGCCGTCCTCAAGGAAGCCAGTCCAAGCTAGCCCGGCACGCCTGGATGCCGCCAGCGGGGGCCTCTAAGGTGGCTGGCATGGAGTTCCAGGATGTGATCCGGCGACGGCGGATGGTGCGCGCCTATACCGACGAGCCCGTCGCCGAGGAGTCCGTTGAGCGGATCCTGGCCGCCGCGAACAAGGCGCCGTCCGCCGGGTTCAGCCAGGGCTACGCGCTGATGACCTTGCAGGGCCCGGAGCAGCTGGGCCCGTTCTGGGAGCTGCTGTCGCACTATCACGGCGATGAGGACAACGCCGGATCGTCCTTCGACCCGGTCACCCGGGCGCCGGTGGTAGTTGTGCCGCTGTCGTGCAAGGACATCTACCTCGACCGTTACGCGCGCCAGGACAAGGGCTGGACCGACCGCGACGAGGCACACTGGCCGGTGCCTTACTGGGATATTGACACCGGGTTCACTGCGCTCCTCATGCTGCTCGCCGCAGTCGACGAGGGCCTCGGCGCACTGTTCTTCGGCATTCCCCCGCACCAGATCGGCGAGTTCCGCACGCTCTACGGAGTGCCCGGTAACTACCTGCCGATCGGTGCGGTGGCCATCGGTCATCCGGATCCCGCGGCCGACAAGGGCGGCTCCGCCAAGGTGATCAAGCGCCGGAGCCTGGACGAGCTGGTCCACCACGGCCGATGGGGTCGCCGCTAGGCGCGCGCGCTGAACAGATGCTCTCCGGCCGCGCCCGGCAGCCAGCTCAGGGTCTTCTCGAAGTGCACCGTGGTCCCATCGCGGCCGTTGCCGGTCAGCTCCAGATTGTCGACCACCGCATCGATGATCTTCAGGCCGCGGCCGTGCTCGGCGGTCGCCGGGACCGGCTCCGCCGAGGGCGGACCCAGGGCCGCGCCCGCGGGCACCGGCGCCTCGCCGCGGTTCCCGCTATTGACCACCTCGATGACGCACCTTCCGTTCCGGGCCGTGGCCAGCACCTCGTAGTCCACCCCGGGTCCGGCGTGCTGGATGACGTTCGCGCACGCCTCACTTAGGGCCAGGGCAATGTCGGTCCGGGTGTCCTCGGTCACGCCGAGGGTCTCCAGGCAGCCATCGAGAACCTGACGGCTGACCGGCACACTCGCGGCGTCGCGGGGCAGGAACAGCACCATCTTGATCTCCACGTCATCCACCTCCGGGGACAGGGGCGCCGGCCTTGCGCATGCTCCCTCGCAGTTCCCCGGCTAGCCGGTCTCTAACTCTCCCGGCACCCTGACCACCAGAGCGCCCGGGCGCAGTGTGATGGTGAGCGACCGGCCCGGGCTGATGACCTCGCCGTCGACCTCCCGCGGCAGGTCGGCGTCGACCCGGATCTCGACCCGGCGGCCGCGGTACCGCTCCAGGTTCCGACCGTCACGACGGCTGCCGGTGAGCACCCGCTGGGCGACCACGCACCAGCCAACTGGGCTCGCGGGGGCCAGGATCGCCACGTCGAGCACGTTGTCGTCCAGCCGGGCGTCCGGCAGCAGCGCGAAGCCGCCGGGCAGGAGCCCGACGTTGCCCACCACCACGGACCTGGCCAGCCGGGTCAGCGGCGGGCCATCATCCAGGCGCACGGTGAACGTGCGCCGCTGCCCGGCGAGCCGGATCAGCCCGCCCGCCGCGTAGGCCGTCCAGCCGAGGCGCCGTTTGAGCAGATCGGGCGTGCTATCCACGACCGCGGCGTCGAGCCCGATCCCGGCCATGGCAGCGAACGGCATCCCGTCGGCCTCGGCCAGATCAACCTGGCGGTCCTGCCCGCCGAACCCGGTCGCGAGGGCAGCGTCCAGCCGGGCCGGTATCCGCAGCGTCCGGGCGGCCAGGTTGGCCGTGCCGCGCGGCACGATGGCCAGCGGCACCCCGGTGCCGGCCAGGGCGTGCGCGCAGGCCCGGACGGTGCCGTCGCCGCCTGCCGCCACGACCAGGCGGGCCCCGCCCGCGACCGCGCCGCGCGCCAGCCCGACGCCCCGGTCCTCGTCGCTGGTCACGGCGAACGAGGGTGCCCAGCCCGCCGCCTGCGCCGCCCGGCAGCACTCACGCCGGAACCGGCGCTGGTCCCGGATCCGGGTCGGATTGATGATGATCACGGCGGCGGGCATAGCGCCGGATCAGGCTAGTCCATGCCCGGCCCCCCGCCGCCGGCCGGCACCCCACGAGGGTGGCCCAGGTGGTCGCCCGGCCGGATACTCACCGGGAGCGACGGCGGATCAGCATCTCCTCGTCCAGCCGCCACGTCCGGCGGCCGTCCGTGGAGACTTCCCCGGTCCACCGGAAGGACTGCGGCGCAGACCCGGGGGCGATGTCGCGGAAGGACCAGCGCTCGGCCGGCTCGTCATCCAGCCCGTCGAGGATGATGTCATCGCCGTCCGGCCGGCCGATGAACCGGCGAACCCGGCCGTTGAGGGGATCGATCCAGGTCGACCGCCAAGCGCCCAGCGCCGGATCGTAGAAGCGCAGCGTGGTGCCGTGAAACGGCCGCAGCCCGGGCGCCGCGGCACCGGGCGAGGGCACCCGCCAGACGTCCTGGACGGCGCGGCCGTCCAGGACCCAGCCGAAGTGCAGGTCGCCTCGCATGGTGGCTGGCTTCCCATCCTGGTCCGCACCCCGCCACTCGATGTCCCAGGCCCCGGTGAACCGCCCGAACAGGGCCAGCGGCCCAGCGAGGTCCGGATCCGGACCTGCTGCCTGCAGCACCTCCGCGAAAGCCACCATGCCGCCAACGTATCCGGGCCTCCTGGTGCCCTGCGAGTGCATTACTGGGCGAGTGAATTACCAGGTGGGCCGGAGGGGACCGCGCGGCGCGATGCGGAGCAGGTCGTCCTGGAGCGCCTGCAGCCGCTGCTCGCCGAGGACAGCCGCCCACGGGCGCACGGTGTCTGCAATCGCCGCCTCGGCAGCCCGGGTGCAGGCCCAGCCCTTGCTGGTCAGCGTGATCAGGCGGGCCCGGGCGTCGTCCGGGTGGCGGCTGCGCTGCACATACCCCTTGGCCACGAGCTCGTCCACCAGCTGGGCCGCGGCCTGCCGGGTGACGTCGAGATGCTCGGCCAGCTCGGTGATGGTCGCCCCGTCCGGGGCGAGCCGGGTGAACGCGAAGCCGTGGGCGGGACGCACGTCGGCGAAACCGCGGGCCTGTACCCCCGCGGTGATGCCGTCCACCAGGGCCCGGCTCACCGACAAGAGCCCGACCGCGAGCGCCTCAGGGTCATGCTGCTGCATGCCCCCAGCTTGACAGATTTAGGCAAGTAGCTTGAACATATAAGCAAGCTACTTGTCTAAATTCTGCTGAGGAGCACCATGCCCGTCATCCGCGCCGCCCAGTCCGTCGTGCACCAGATGCACGGCACCAGCTTCACGTCCTACGCCAGCCCCGCGCGAGGCAGCCGGGAACTGTGCGCCTGGCGGGTTGAGATTCCCGGCCGCACCGACGGCGTGCCCCATCACGTGTCCCGGGAGGAGGTGCTCTACGTCCTCAGCGGGACGCTCCGGGTCACCCTGAACGGAGACGCCGCGGACGCCGCGGCCGGGGATGTGGTCGTGGTTCCCTCTGGTGCCCAGTTCGGGGCCAGCAACCAGACCGACAGCCCGGCCACCGCGTGGGTCACGACGACGGTCGGGTTCGCCGGCGTCCTCCCGGACGGATCCTGGTTCACTCCCCCGTGGACCCAGTGAGCAGGGTCACTGACCGGGCTGACTGGCCAACCTGACCGGGCCAGTTGACCGGACCAGGTCAGTACCGGACCCACCGGGTACCCTCACGGTGAGTGGACGAGGCCAGCGCGGACCAGGTCAGCGCGGAGGTGGTGGGTGAGGCACCCGCCCCGCCGCGCCGTCCGGCGAGCAGACCATACTCCCGGCTGATCTCCGCTGCCCTGCTCCTGATCCTGGTCGTCCTCACCATCGACGTACTGGTGCACGGCCCGCTGACCGGCCTGGACGAGCGGATCCGCGCGGGCGTGCTGGCCCGGGCGGATTCGCCCGCGTGGCGCTGGCTGAGCGACACCCCGCACCGCCCCGCGGTATTGCTCACCGACCTGGGCATGAACACCGTGGCCGTGCCGGTACTCGCGGCGGTCGCGGTGGTCCTGGCCATCCGGCGGCACACGCTGCGTCCGGTCCTCATCGCCGTGACCGGCGTTGCGCTGCTGCTGGGCACGGTCCTTCCCGCGAAGATCATTATTGGACGGCCGGGACCGGGGCTCCCCGCGGTTCTCCCCGGCCAGCTGGGTGTCTTTCCATCCGGCCACACCGCCACCGCGTGCATCTGCTTCTCGCTGGCCGTGCTGATGCTGGTGGCTGGCCAGCCGGCCCGGACCCGGTACCTGGCCCTTGGCGGCCTGGCCCTGCTCTGGCTGGGCGTCGGGGCCGCGCTCGTCTGGTGCGACTACCACTGGTTCACCGACGTGGTCGCGAGCTGGGCCTTGTCCGGGCTGCTCATCCAGCTCACCTTCTGGGTCAACCGGGCAGGCAGGCCCTGGACGGCCGCCCGCTGTAACCCGCCGGCAGGCTCGGCCTAGCCGGGGCATCCACCGCGCTGCCGGGCGCGGTGGATGCTCCGGGGCCGTTCCGGGGCGGCTAGTGGCGGCCGGGCGGCCAGGGCAGCCGGTAGGCCCGGTAGGTGTTGACCCCAGCCGGGAACTCGGCGTTGAACAGCAGCTGCCCGGACGGGCTGAACTCCGAGATGTAGGGCAGGATGCCCCAGCCGACGAACAGATCACAGTTGCGCGTGGTCTGCGCGTTGCCCTGGGATGCGGCGGACAGGCCCTCCGGCTGGTTATCCGACTTGACCAGCGTGGCGGTTCTGGCCCGCTCGTTGAGCCGGACGGTGATGGCCCGGCTGTACGGCAGCTCAGGCGTGCCGGCCGACTCGTTGTCGAAGAACGTGTACGTGTCGTGGCCGACCGCCTCCGGGTCGTGCTGCCACGCGAACGCTTCGCCCGCACTATCCAGGACCTGCCCGGGCGCGGCCTTGATCGCGAACGAACTGTCCTTGCCGCCCAGCCGCCAGGTGATCTTCCCGGTGCGCAGGCTCACCTTGTAGGTGGTCCAGGTGTCCCGGGCGTCGATCAGCAGGTTGCCGTCGGTGTCCAGGTGCACCGCGTTGACGTGGAACCAGTCCCATGGGGTGCTGGCCGAGGCGGGCAGCGGCTGCTCGCTCTGGCTGTAGGGCACGTGGTCCGCGCTGTTCCACTGGAACAGCACCTTGCCGGTCCGGATGTCGATCTCCTGGACGATCCCGTTGATGACTTCCTGGTCCGGTGGGCCGCCGATGGAGGTCAGGTTGGCGGTGGCCGTGGTGTAGGCCAGGATGAGCGCGGTGTTCCACGGCGTAATGAGGAACTCGTGCCCGTCCGCGGAGTAGCCGTTCCCGGCCTGGACCGTGGCGATCTGCTGGTAATGATCGTTGTAGATGTAGTCGGTCCCGCTGGCCAGGCCACCCAGGCCGGTGCCCTGCCACCAGGTGAGGACGGGGTGCCCCAGGTAGGTCTGGGTGCGGAAGTCGGACGCTTCCTCCCCGGCCGGCACCGGGTGGAACCAGATCACGTGACCGGCGTTGTTGATGATCTCCGGGCCATTGGCGTAGCTGGAGGTGTCGCCGAACGGGGAGATGAAGATGTCCCCGTTCCCGTTGTCCGCGCCCGGGGTGAGCACGGTGACCGGGGGCGGGGCTGTCGGGGTCGCCGCCGAGGCCGGCCCGGCCACGCCCAGGGAGGCGGGGAGCGCCGCCGCGAGGACGGCGGCCGCCACGGCCGTCCGGGCCGTCGGGAACGCCAGGGCCGCGCCGGGTGCGTGCCGCGAATTAATGACCTGGTGTGCATGGGCGTCTGCCTTCCTAGGAGGGTGACCAGCGGGCCCGCGCCATGATCAGCACGGGCCCTCGTGGGACGGTACCCGATTTTCCTAGAAACTAGACCTTTTAGATAGGTATAGGCGATGGGACGTGGATCACGGCGGGCACAGGCAAGCCGAGCGGCCGGCGTGGCCGGGTGTCCGCGGTGCCTCCTGGAGGCACCGCACCCGGCCGGCCGGCCGCTGGGCTCATGGTTACTACGGCTGGACCGTTACTACGGCTGGACCGCTGCTACGGCTGGACCGCCTCATCGCGGCGCGGCCGGATCAGCGCATGAGACCGGCCAGCATGTCGCGGTAGCGGTCGCTACCCGGTGCGACTGGCGTGCCGTTCCCTGGCTGCGCGACCCCTGGGCCGGCGGCCGGGATCCCCGGACGGGCCGTGGCGGGCCGCGAAGGAGCGGGCCGGGACAAGCCCGGCTTCGCGGCCGTGCCCGCCTTCTTGGCCAATCCTGGCTTTGCGGCCAGGCCCGTCCGCGCTATGGTCCTCGGCTTCATCGTCGTCCGTGTCTTCGCCGTCGCGGCGGATTTGGGCTTGGCGGTCATTTTGGGCTTTGCCGCCATCTTGGATTTAGCCAGCACTGCGGGCATAGCTGCCGTCTTCGGCTTCGCCGTGACTCTCGCCCTTGCTGAGGCGATGGTCTTCGGCTTCAGGGCCGGGCCGGCCCGCACCGCCGTCTTCGGCTTCACGGCGGACCGGGATGACGCGGCCGTCCTGGGTCGGGCGGCCGCCTTCGGCTTCGCCACCGTCCGGCTCGCGCCTGTCCGGATGGCGCCCGTCCGGATGGCGCCCGTCCGGCTCGCGGTCGCCCGGCTCGCGGTGCTCCGGCTGGCGGTCGTCGCCGACCGCTGGGCGCCGCTCCGGCCCGTGGCGCCCGTGGAGGTCCGCGCCGTGGTCCGGGCCCTGGCCGCCGTCCGCGGCTTGGCCGCGGTCGTGGACCTCACCGCCGTCCGGGGCTTGGCCGCAGTCTTCGGCTTCGCCGCCGTCCGGGACTTCGCCGTGGTCCTCGACTTCGCCGTGGACTTCGGCTTGGCCGCTGACCTGGGCTTTGCTGCCGTCCGCCGCTTCGGGGACGTCCTGGGCTTCGCGGCCGTCCTGGGCTTCGCCGCTGCCCCACTCCGTGTCTGCGTGGCGGCAGGCGCAGCCGAGATCGTCACCGCGGCGCCGGTCAGCGCCTTGGCCGCGGACGACATGGCCTTGGTGGCGATGTTCATCGCCTGCATGGCGGTGGACATCGTCTTGGTCGCGGTGTTCATCGCCTGCATGGCGGTGGACATGGTCTTCGCCGACGAGGTGGCCTTGGTGGCCGCCGCCGCCATCTGGGTCGCCGACGAGGCGACCTTCACAGCCGCAGAGGACACGGTCCTCGCGGCGGCTCCAGTGGTCCGCATGCTTCTCGCCCCCGTGGCCGCGCCGCGCATTGGCTTGGCGGCGGCTGCTTTCGCGTTGGTCCTGGTTTTCTGATTGCTGGCGGCATTCTTGGCCACACTGCTGCGAATCGCTCCGGTGCGCACGGTCGCCGCCGATTTGCGGCTAACGGCCTTACGTGCCTGGGTTTGCACAGGCATTGATCTCCCCCCGTAATTGATCAATTACGGGAAGGTCTATTCCACGATTGGCGTGTTCTTACACCACCGTAGAGAAAGTGTTCATCGCCCCGGGTTCATGACACCGTAGAAAGGAACTGGGCCAGTTCGCTCGCGGTAGGGGCAGTGGCCGGCCCGCGCCGGGTCACCGAGAACGCGGCCGCGGCATTGGCCCGGCGGGCTGCCTGCCGGGCGTCCGCCCCCGTGGCCAGAGCGGCGATGAAGGCCCCGGTGTGCGTGTCCCCGGCCCCGTTGGAGTCGAGTTCGGTGACCTGGAAGCCGGGCACCGCAACGGGGTTCGTTGCGGAAAAAGCCAGCAGGCAGCCGTCCGGTCCGGTGCGGACCAGCACGCCCGGAGCGGGACGGCCGTGACCGGCGACGCGGTCCGTCAGTGCGCGCAGCGCATCAGCGGGGCGGCCCTCGCCGGTCAGCAGGAGGGCCTCGCGCGCGTTGCAGGTCAGCCAGTCCGCCCGCCGGAGCACCCGGTCCAGTGCGTCCGGCGGGATAGACGTGACCAGCGGGCCGGGATCGAACACGACCATGTTCTCCGCGGGCAGCCGGGCCAGCCAGCCGAGCAGCGCGGCGCGGTTGCTGGGGTGCAGCAGGCCGTAGCCGGACAGGCCGGCCGCGTCGCCGGGGCGGGCGGTTACGCCGGCCAGGTCGGCGGCGGTCAGCGTGGCCTCGGCACCGCGGCTGGTCACGAACGTCCGCTCGGCCGCGTCGTCCACCATGGCGACCACGAAGCCGGTGTCGATATCCGGCCGGGCCGGCAGGAGCACCTCGATGCCCTCCGCGGCCAGCCCGGCGCGGGCCAGGTCCGCGAACGGCCCGCTCCCATGGGCCCCCGCGTAGGCCACGGGCAGGCCCTGCCGGGTGGCGGCGGCCATCACGTTGAACCCGCCGCCAGGCGTGGCCATGGTCGTGCTGGCCAGCACGTCGCCGCCCCGCTCGGGCAGCCTGGGCACGGTCAGCACGACGTCCACCACGACGTTGCCCAGATGCAGAAGCCGACTCACCGGCCTGGTCACGAGCCACCGCGACGGCGGAGTGTGTGCAGGCCGGCCG
>DASQRM010000176.1:0-30268 GCA_035642895.1 Streptosporangiaceae bacterium
GGCCCCTACCAGGCCGGGCGTTTCGCCCCCGGACAGGCGACGGCCGTGCTGGCCGGCCCAGGCGGACCGGAGGCGCCCGCCGCCCCGCCGTTCGTCCCGCCGGCGGGCGCGCCGCAGGGCGCGCCGGCCGGCCCCCCAGGATGGCCGCCTGACCCTGGACCTGGCCCACGCCGGCGGCGGCTGCGCGCCCGGGTCATCGGGGTCACGATCCTCGTGCTGGCCGGGCTCATCTTCCGCAAGGCGATCGCGTCCGTGGTGCTGGCCGCGCTCTCCGCCGCCCTGCACCTGGTGGGCCTCAACGTGCACCTGCCGAGCGTGCGGTTCGCCTGGCCGTGGCAGGTCGTCACCGCGGGGACAACGACCAACACCGATCTTGGCCCCTGGGTGCTGCAGAAGATCGAGGGCATTTCCCAGCCCGCCCTCGGCCAGGCGAACTTTGACTTCTACTTCACCCGCAAGGTGTCCAAGAACATCGGCCCGTGGCCCTGCTGGTACGCCAGCACGTTCTACGCCGTCGGGCACGCCTCGGCCACGGTGGACCTGAACCCGGGCCGGGCGTGGTGGGCACCGGCGGCAGGACACTACCGGCTGCGGGAGCTGAGCCGGCCGGCCGGAGGGAAGCCGGGCCACGTGAGCGTCACGATGGTCCTGCCCCGGCCCCGCCTGCCCCAGACGGTCCACGACATCACGATCGACAATCTGCCCTCCCGCCCCATCGCCACCCAGCACAGCTGGACCTACCCGGGGTTTGGCTGCGGCGTGGTGCTGCGGCCCCAGTTCGCGCCGTCGGTGCTGTACTCGCAGGCCCAGCAGATCGCCTTCTACAAGTCCACCCACGCGCCGCAGGTGACCGGCCCGCTGATCGGCAGCGCCGAGAACGAGGCCACCCAGACCATCCGCGGCAGCTTCATCCAGCCGACGCTGAACGCCCTCGGCTACACGCTGGACCAGTTCACGCTGCGGTGGGCGGCCGCAGCGCCTGCCCCGGCGGCGCGCGCGCCCGCCGGTCAGTAGTTACTGCACTCAGTGGGTACTCATCCCTGGGCGAGCAGGCGCCCAGCGTGGGTCGCGGGCCGGGTGAGGTTGGGTGGCAGATGTCCGTGACGCGCTGAGCAGGAACGGTCACGAAACGCCGGCCGTCTCGCCGGTACGCTGGCCAGATGACCGGTCTGGATGGCACCCTCCGTCGGACATCGCGGGCCGGCCGGGGACCGGTGCGGGCCGGGATCCTGGCCGCCGGCCTGGGGCTGCTCACGGCAGGATGCGGGAGCCCGGGGAACAGTCCCAGCGCCGCACCGGCCGGCCAGCCGCGCCCAGCTAGCGTCAGGCCGGCGCCCACCGCCCCGCCGGCCGCCACAGCCACCTCCGGCCGTACCCCGAGCGCCAGGCCGGCCGCCGGCCGGCCGACCGTGATCCAGGTGCCGCCCCCGCCCGGCCCGCTGACCCAGACCCGCACGCTGCCCAGCGCGCACACCCGGGTATTCCGCGCGGAGATGACGGATCTGTGGGCCGCCGTGGTCACCGGCCGCGCCCGCCTGGCCGCCCAATCGTTCTTCCCGCTGGCGGCCTACACCCAGGTCAAGGCCATCGCCGACCCATCGGCGGACTGGCGCTCCCGGCTCTTCGGGGACTTCCGGCTCGACGTGGCCGCCGCGCACCACTTCCTCGGTCGCAGCGCCCGGCACGACACTCTGATCCGGGTCATCGTGCCGGCGTCCGGGGCGGCCTGGATCAACCCGGGGGTCTGCTCCAACGCCGTGGGCTACTGGCATGTGGGCGGCGCGCGGCTGGTGTACCGGCACCGCGGCCAGCTGCGCTCGATCGGGATCGCGTCCCTCATCTCCTGGCGCGGCCGCTGGTACGTGGTGCACTTCGGTGCGGTCCTGCGGGCCGGTGCCGGCGGCGTCGTGGATGCGCCCGCGGCCGGGCCGGGCGTTCCCGGCCCGGCCGGCGGCTGCTGACCGGGCGGCGACTTCGGTACCTCCCGCTGGTCTATCTGTGTAGCCGTCCCGACGACGGTCACCGATTACGGAGGGGTGCTCATGACTATCGACATCGCGGGCCGGACCGCGCTCGTCACCGGGGCCAGCCGGGGCTTCGGCCGGGCCATCACGATCGCGCTGAGTGCGGCGGGCGCACGCGTCGTCGGCCTGGCCCGGGACCCGGCCCCGCTCGAGGATCTGCGGGCCGAGCTGGGTGATTCGTTCACCCCGGTGCCTGCGGACGCCGCGGACCCGGTCGTGGCCGGGCAGCTCATCGACGCCTACCGGCCGGTCCTGCTGGTGCTCAATGCGGGCGCGGCCCCGCTGGCCCGGCCGATCCAGCGGCACACGTGGCAGACGTTCAGCCGGAACTGGGACGTCGACGTCCAGCACGTCTTCAACTGGACGCGTGAATCGCTGCTGGCGCCACTGGAGCCGGGCAGCCTCGTCATCGCGCTGTCCAGCGGGGCGGCGGTGCGCGGGTCACCGCTCAGCGGCGGGTACGCCGGGGCCAAGGCCACCATCCGGTTCATCAGCAGCTACGCGGCGGCCGAATCCGAGCGGGACGGTCTCGACATCACGTTTGTGTCGTTGCTGCCGCAGCTCACCGCGGTCACCGGGCTGGGGGCCGCCGCGGTGGCCGGGTACGCGGCCCGGGAGGGGATCGAGGTGAGCGCGTTCCTGGACCGGGCCGGTCCGGCTCTCACCACGGAGCAGGCGGGCCAGGCGGTCGCCGACCTCGCCACGGGCCGGGTCAAGGGTCACGGCGCCTACCTGCTCACCGCGGGAGGTCTCAGTCCGGCCCCGTGATGGCCGGCCGTGGGGCGGGCCCGTGATGGCCGGCCCGTGACGGCCGGTGCCCTCACCTGACCTCGTTGCTCAGCTCCCCGGCACGGGCAGCCAGCCGGATACCGTCGTGCCCTGTCCGGGCTGGGAGCGGAGGTGCAGGGTCCCGCCCAGGGCGGCTAGCCGGTCGGCCATGCCTTGCAGGCCGGTGCCGTCCCGGGCGGCCGCGGTATCGAATCCCGTTCCGTCGTCAGTGATGGTGAACTGCAGGCTTTCGCCCGAGCCGGAGAGGCAGACGTCCGCCCGGGAGGCGTCGGCGTACTTGGCGATGTTCTGCAGGGCCTCGAGCGCGCAGAAGTACACGGTCGCCTCGATGTCCTGCGGGTAGCGCCGAATGCCGGCGGCCTCAATCGTGACCGGCACCGCGGTCTTGCGCGCCTGGGCCTGCAGGGCGAGCGCGAGGCCCTGGTCGGCGAGCAGCGGCGGGTAGATGCCCCGGGCCAGAGCCCGCAGGTCATCGAGCGCGGCCTGGGCTGACTTCTGCAGCTCGGGCGTGAGCTGCCGGACCGAGGCCGCGTCGTCGGCCGACTCGTCCAGCAGGCCAAGCTGGATGGAGAGCGCGACGAGCTGCTGCTGAGCCCCATCATGCAGATTGCGCTCGATCTTGCGCCGCTCCTCGTCCTGCGCCTCCACCAGCCGCCGCCGCGAGGCCCTCAATTCCTCGATCGTGGCCTGCAGCTCCGCCGTGAGCCGGCCGTTGCGGAAGACCAGCCCGGCCTGGGAGGCCAGATGCTGCAAGAGCTTGTCCTCGGCCTGGGTCAGGGTTTCGCGCCTGGGCTTGTGCAGGGCCAGCGCGCCCAGCAGTTCATCCCCGTGCCGGACGGCCACCGCCCGGGACGCGGCCTCGAAGGCGGGCAGTTGACCGTCCTCGCCCAAGGGCAGAGCGGCCCCGGCGGAGGATCCGTCAGGCCAGATCGTCACCGGCCGCAGCTCGGGCCCGACCCGGATCCAGGCCTCGGCCCGGACGGCTCCGGTGGCGCCGGCCAGGACGGTCACCATCTTCGCGACGGCTCTGTTGTAGTCCAGCTGGCCGGCCATGTCATCGGCGAAGTCGGACAGCACCTGGTAGGGCGTGGCCCGCTCCCCGTACACCAGCCGGTTGGCGACCCGGCGGGCCCGCTGCCGGGCGGGCTGGAACAGCAGGGCGACCGCGACCGCTGCGGTGATCGTCAGAAGCGGGCTGCCCTGCTGCCCGGCGAGCGTCCCGATGCCCAGCACGATGCCCGCGTACACGGCGGTCAGCCCGGCCGAGACCAGGCCGTAGACCACGGCCCGGTTGACGATGACGTCGATCTCGTACAGCCGGTACTTCAGGATCCCGACCGTGATCGCGGCCGGGAAGCCGAGCAGGCCGATGAAGGCGGACGCGGCATAGGCGGCGACGGTGATGGGCGGCTGCTTACCGTGGTCGGCCGCGATGCCCACGATGGCCACCAGCTGGACCAGGGCAAAGGCGGCGCCGGCCAGCGCCACCCAGTTGATCTGGCGGCGCAGTTCGCCGTCGCCCGCCCGGTAGCGCAGGACGAGCGACAGCGCTCCCGCTCCCAGGAACAGCACGGACAGCAGGGTCAGGGAGTTGAAATTGTTAAGCACAGTCCCGGTAAGTGCACTCCCGACGGCTGGCACGCCGAATGGGTTCTGGTACGTGAGCGAGACACCGCCGGGGGCCGGCAGGGCCACCCGCCGGGGAACCAGAATGAAAGGGATCAGCAGCAGCCCGGTAGCCAGGAAGTTCAGAACCACGACCGGGCGCCAGCGCCGCGATCGCAAGGTCCCGGTCGGGAAGAGGAGGAAGATGCAGGCCAGCACGGCTACGACCGGGAAGAAGAGCCACTCGCTCACCGCACCGACCTGCTGAGGCGCGGGCACCGCACCGGGATGCGTGGTGATCCCCAGCGCGGTATAGCCGTAAAAAAGGTCCATCAGCCCGAAGCTGATTGCCGCGGTCAGCAGCAGCCAGCCAATCGGGTTGCGGACCCAGCGGACGATCAGCGCTCCGAGAGTGGCATACACCACCGTCGAGACCCAGGATCCCACCTGGGTGACGGCGTCGCTTCCCCTGAAGTCACTCCAGGTCAATCCGGTCAGGACAGCGGCCGCCACGGCGAGCAGGACCGACCCGGTCCACAAGGCGTCGATAAGGCGCGTACCCGACCGGCCAGGCACGCCGGCCACCTCCGGCCTTCGCGTGCGCGCCGCCTGGCTATCCGTGCTCGCCGTCATAAGCTCCTCCCGTCATGAGTGCTGACGGCGGGCCGCTAGATACAAGAACGCGGCGATGCCCAGGATGGCCAGCCCGTCCAGGGCGTGCAGGCCCCCGAACAGCACCGTGTTGTCCGCGAGGCTCGCGAGCACGCTCTGGGCCAGGAACGCCAGGACGAACATCACGGCCGCGAGGACGACCTCGCGGGTGCCGGGCCGGGCGATGAGGGCCAGGATCAAGATCACCAGCGCGACGCCACCCATCGTGAACCCGACCGCGCGGTGCGGGGCGAACGCGGTTTCGCCGGAGACACCCAGATTGTCGATCCTGAACGCGCCCAGGCCGGCCAGGAAGATCTGGACCGCGCCGAGCACCAGGAAGGCCAGCAGCAACCAGCGGTATCCCGCCTGGGCCGCGCGCCGCACTCCGGTCTCAGTGGTGTGCGGGCTCTGTGTCCGGGTGGAAGAGGCCATCAGATTCTCCTCAGGAATTGCGGTCGGGTCAGTCCCGGGCGGCCAGTTGTGGTGATCCAGGGCCGGGGGCCGGTGACGCGGGCGTGGGTGGGTGCATCAGGGCCGTGATGCCGAGCGCGATGAACGCCAGGAACTGGGGGAAAGGCAGGGCGCCGCGGAACAGGGCGAACTGGCCGAACAGGATGCCCGCCGCGATCAGCAGGACCACGCCGGTCCAGGGCGGAAGTCTGCGGGTCGCGATGATCGGCACCCCGAAGCACACCAGCGCGGCCGGCCCCAGCAGCGCGAAAAAGGCCGTGCCCGGGCCCGCCGCCCAGTGCCCGGCCCCCAGGTACCAGGCGGGCAGCCGGGCGGTGCCCAGGAGGGTGCTGGTGACCGACAGGTCCCAGATCGTGGACGCGAGGGCCAGTCCGCCACCGACCAGGTAGAGCGACCGGCCCACGCGGGCCGTGTCTGTATCCAGGGACCGGACGAGGAGTTCGACGGCTGCGATGCCGGCCACCACCGACAGCGCGATCAGCCAGGTCGACAGAAACCAGGCGGTGCGGTGCGCCGAGGCCGTGCGGAGCGCCTCGGGTACCGATTCGCCCCAGGTGGACAGCAGGGGCGGGTTGATGACGGCCACGAAGCACAGGCCGGACAGGATGAACAGGACGCCCATGGCGCGATCGCGCATTCAGAACACCTCAGCTGGTCCGGGCCGGTCTGAGGTGACCTCGGCTGGCGGCGGGCCAAACGCCGGGCCAGGCCTGCTGGCGTCCGGGCCGGTGATGGCCCGGCTGATGCGTTCGAACGGAAGCGCCGCACGTCGGCACGCTTGCTCCACGGAGGCCGGAGACCCGGCCGCGAACAGGCAGAATGCGACGTCGTCGTCGGGCATGAAGAGCGTCAGGAGGAGGCTCACGGCGGTGCCTTCCTCCGACACCTCGGCCGCGAAACGGCCGAGCTCGCGCTCGGTTTTCTCGAGCAGCGCCGCACTGAGGGCCGGCTGGTACCACTCGACGAGATACCGGCACGGGCTGCGCGGCGAGCCTTCTGACATGGGCCGACGGTAGATCCGCGGCCCCGCCCGGGGAATCGGGTGTTTCCCTACGTGTCCCGTTCAGCCATCCGCTGGCCTAGCTCGGCCCGGGAGTGGATGCCCAGCTTGTGGTAGACGCGGGCAAGGTTGGCCTCGACGGTCTTCGGGCTGATGAACAAGGCCCCGGCGACTTCACGATTGGTCAGGCCGCTGGCGCCGAGCTCGGCTACCCGGCGTTCCGAGGGCGTCAGCCGGCTGCTCCCGGCCGGGCTGCTGCCGCTGACCCGTTCCAGTTCGGCCCGGGCCCGGGCGGCCCACAGCGGCGTGCCGATTTCGTCGAACGCCCGGGCCGCCTCCTGCAGCGCCACTGCCGCAGCTCGTTTCTGCCGCCGGCGGCGCTGGATCTGGCCGAGGACGAGCAGGGTCCGCGCCCGCTCGAACGGCATCGGCAGCCGCCGGTGCTCGTCGAGGGCGTGCTCAGCTGCCTTGGCGGCCGCATCCAGGTCGCCGGCCGCGGCGAGCAGGAGGCTCCTGCAGCGCGCGCCGAGCGCCAGCGCCCAGGCCCGGTCCAGCCGGCGGCCGTTGCTCTCCAGCTGGTCCAGCAGGGTGGCCGCCTCGTCCAGCCGGCCCACCCCGATCAGCGCTTCCACGGCGTCGGGAGCACACGGCGCGGCCGTGGGCTCGCCGTATCCCATGGCGGCTGCGGCCGAAGCGAGCGGGCCCAGCACCGCGGCCGCCGCCGGATAGTCAGCCCGGGACACTTCCAGGAACCCCAGGGTCACCGCGGGCCACACGGTGACGGCCAGGCAGCTTCCCCGCTGGAAGATAGCCAGCGCTTCGAGGGCGGACCGGCGCGCCTCGTCCGGCCGGCCCGCATAGGCGGCCACATTGGCCTGCGTGGCCAGCGCGATGGCCCGCGGAATGTCCGTACCCAGCTGCAGGGCCCGTTCCATGGTGTCCTCGGCGATCAGGTGAGCGTCGGCGAGGTTCCCGCGCCAGCACTCGACAACCACGGCGTGGAAGGCGGCGAACATCAGGTCGCTTTCCTCGCCCCGGTCCAGGCAGCGCCGGCGAATGGACTGCAGGCTTTCCCGGGCCTCGTCGAGCCGTCCCGTCCAGGCCAGCAGCAGGCTGCTGATCAAGGTGGGGCGGAGCATGACCGGGGTGGGAACGTCCAGATCCTCGAGGTCGAGCGCGCGTTCCAGCTGGGGCTCGTCGAGGCCCAGGCCGCTGAGAAAGCGGATCATGACCGAAGCGGCGAGCGCCTTGGCCAGCAGGTCGGGATCACCGAGTCGCTCGGCGCTGGCCGTGGTCTCGCTGGTCAATTGCAGGGCGTCCGGGATGCGGCCCAGGTTGACCAGCACGAACATCAACTGGTTCAGGATCTGCACGCGTAGTCGCAGGTCCGGTCCGACCTCGGCGAGGGCTTGCTCCAGGTAGCCTGCCGACTCCCGGTAGCTGTCATCATGCAGGCGCACCACGGCCAGCAGCCGCAGTGCCCCGGCCCGGCTCGGGCCCGCAGGGAGCCCAGCGACCGTTTCCTCCAGCATCGCGCGGGCCCGCGCCGGGTCACCGGCGTCGAAGTGGTCGTGAGCCAGCGCGATCCGGCGTTCAGGTGTGTTCGCGCCCAGCTTGATCGCCAGCTCGAGGAGTTCCGCGGCGGCCGCGGGCGCGCCTCGCGCTCGGGCGCGGACCGCACCGTGGTCCAGGGCGGCCGCGGATGCCGCATCGAGACGGGTCGCGGCCTGGGCGATATGCCGCGCCCGCTCCTCGGGATCGGCGGTCAGCTCGGCGAGCCTGCGGTGCATGCCGCGGCGGCGGGCCGGCGACGCGGCCGTGTACACGCCGGTGGCCAGCAGGGGATGAGTGAACCGGACCCGGTGGCCGTCCAGCGTGATCACGCCGTAGTCCTCGGCCGCATCGAGCAGGCGCTCGGCCTCGGCCGGCCCGGTGTCCAGGGCGAACTGGATTAGTTCGACCGTGGGCTCGCCCAGCGCGGCCGCCGCGAGCAGCGCCGGCTGAACATCAGGGCGGACTCCGTCGATCCGGATCCGGACCAGCTGAGCCAGCGTCTGCGGCAACGGAGACGCCGGATCCGCCGGGCCTTCCCGTCGCGTGCCCCAGGCGAGTTCGAGTGCGTAGAACGGGTTGCCGCCCGAGATCTGCGCGATCCGCGTCAGCGCGGGTCGGGGGAACGAGGAACCGGTCCGGGTGCGGAGCACCTGATGCAGGGCCCCCAGGCTCAGCGGTCCCACCCGCACCCGATGGATACGGTCCGGGTCTGACTGCAGGAGGGGCAGTTCCTGGTCGCTGTCGCCGGGACTCCGCAACGCGGCGAGGACGGCGACCGGTGAGCTCAGCCGCCGGAGCGCGAAGTCGGCGACCTGGGCGGTTGAGCTATCCATCCACTGGAGATCGTCGATCGCGAGCAGGACCGGCGTGTGGTCCGCGAGCCGGTCCAGGACCGACAGCAGCGCTGCGCCGGTGGCCCGGTAGTCCGTGACCGCAGGCTCCGCTGGCCCCCGGAGCAATACGAAGTCGATCGCGCGCCGTTGCGGGTCCGGCAGGGTGCCCAGCAGGTCGTCGTCGACGTCGGCCAGCAGGTCGGCCAGCGACGCATAGGACAACTGCGCTTCGGCCGCCGACGGGCGGCACGACAGGATACGAAAGCCACGCTGACGTGCCTGCTCGATGCCCGCTAGCCACAGGGTGGTCTTCCCGATTCCCGGCTCGCCCTGGAGCACGACGACGGGCGGCTGATCGGCCGGTGAGTCGAGCTCGCGCGCGATCGTCTGGAGGTCGGCATCACGGCCGACCACGTCCCCCATGGGGAAAGACTCCCACTCGCGCCGCGCCTCGTAAAGATTGGCTAAAGAACGGGCATTGGGGACGCTCGGATCGATTGCCCCGCAGACCGGACGCGGCGCGGCCAGAGTTTTTCCCGGCCCCGCCTGGCGGTCTCTTCCTGGCTGATCAGCTCTTAGGCTGGGCGGATGCTGACCCGGGACGAGGTTCACCCGGCCCGGCGGGCCTGGGTGCCCCCGGTGCTGGCCGGCCTGCTGCTCGCCGTGCTGGCCGGGTGCGCGGGCTCCGCCGGGGCCCCTTCCTCGCCGGGCCCGGGCACCCCCGGGGGTCACACCACCGGCGCTCCGTCCGCCGGGCGCTCCGCGGCGGACGGTCCCGCCCCGGCCGCCGCTCCGTCCCGGTCGTGCGCGGGCCGGGTACTGGCCCGGATGACCCTGCCCCAGCGGGTCGGGCAGCTGTTCGTCGTGGGGCTGGCCGGCAGCGTGCTGGATTCCGCCACGGCGAGCGCGATCCGGGCGTACCACTTCGGCTCGGTCAGTTTCGTCGCCACGGACACCGCCGGCGTCGCGGGCGTTGCTGCCGTCAGCCGGGCAGTGCAGGCGCTGTCCTCCCCCCAGGTCACCGGCGGGGTCCAGTTCTTCGTGGCCGCCAACCAGGAAGGGGGTGAGATCCAGGCGCTGCAGGGCCCAGGGTTCGCCACCATGCCGAGCGCCGTCGCGCAGGGTCAGCTAACCCCGGTCCAGTTGCAGCGCCTGGCGCGGACCTGGGGTCAGGAACTCCGGGCCGCGGGGGTCAACCTCAACTTCGCCCCGGTCATGGACGTGGTGCCGGCTGCGGACACCACCCAGAACGCGCCCATCGGGCAGCTGATGCGGGAGTTCGGCCACACCCCGGCCGTGGTGGCCAGCCACGGCGTCGCGTTCATCCGCGGCATGACCCAGGCGGGTGAGGCGACCACCGCCAAGCACTTCCCCGGGCTCGGCCGGGTGCGCGGGAACACCGACTTCAGCGCCGACGTGGTCGACACGGTCACCACCCCCGACGACCCCTACCTGCGGACCTTCCAGGCGGCCATCGGCGCCGGTGTACCGGTGGTGATGGTGGCGCTGGCCACCTACACCCGCATCGACCCGCATCATCTGGCCGTCTTCTCGCCGGTCGTGATGCGGACGATGCTGCGCGACCGGATGCACTTCGGTGGCGTGATCATCTCCGATGACCTGGGCGCCGCCCAGGCGGTGGCCAGCGTGCCGCCGGGGGCCCGGGCGGTCCAGTTCATCGCGGCGGGCGGTGACCTGGTGACCGCCAAGTACGTGGCCCCCGCGGAGGCCATGGCCCAGGCCGTGCTGGCCCGGGCCCGGGCCTCGCGGCCCTTCCGCGACGAGGTCGGCGCGGCGGCCGGGCACGTGCTCGCGGCCAAGCAGAGGTTCGGCCTGCTGCCCTGCTGAGCGCCGCCTGACCCGGCGCGTTCAGGCTCTCCGCGGCCAGGTGACCCGGCCTGGACCGGCGGCCGGGCGGTGCGGTGTCAGCTCGGCCGGGCGGTGAGGATACTCTGGCCGCCGGGCAGCGGGGTGACCTCGCCGAGCTGCCAGCCAGCCGAGTCGAGCAGCTGGCCGAACTGGTCGCGGCGGCGCTCACCGCCACCGCCCATCACGAGCACGTGCAGGCTCAGCACCTCCGGCGTGAGCGGGCCGGGCTCGTCGGCGAGGACGGCCTCCACGATCAGCAGCCGGGCGTCCGCCGGGGCCGCCCGGCGGCAGGTGGCCAGGATGCGGTGCGCGGCATCATCGTCCCAGTCGTGCAGGACGTGGGACAGGATGTAGCGGTCGGCGCCGGCCGGGATGCTGGTCATGAAGTCACCGGCGACGAACTCGATGCGCTCGGCCGCGGGTGCGATGCGGACCACCTCGGGCAGGTCGAGCACCACGCCGTGGGCCTGCGGCGCGGTGGCGAGCAGGGCCCGCAGCAGCGTGCCGTGGCCGCCGCCCACGTCCACGATGCGGCGGCACTCCCGGACGTCCGCCCGTTCCGCGACCTGCCCGGCGATCGTCGCGGCCACCCCGCTCATCGCGCCTGCGAACGCGGCGCCCTCATCCGGGTGATCGCGGTAGTAGTCCCAGATGGGCTGGCCTAGCGCCGCCTCGGCGACCGGTTTTCCGCGGAGCGCCTCGGTCAGCAGTTCCAGCGGGCGCAGCTGTCCCGGGGCGGACAGCATCACCGCGAAGTCCCGGAGCGACCCGGGTCCGGCGCGCAGGCACCGACCGGCCTCGGTGGTCGTGATCAGGCCCGCCGGGGTTCGTTCCACCAGCCCCAGTACCGTGGCCGCGCGCAGCAGCCGGTCCAGCAGCTCCGGCTCGGTGCCGGTCACCGCGGCCAGGTCGGCGACGCCACGCGGGCCGGCCGCGAGGTGCTCGGCGATGTCCAGCCGGGCCAGCGCGCCCAGGATGTGCGTGGACATCGCGCCGTGCGCTAACTCGACGATCAGGGCCGTGGGCGGACGCATGTGCTGAACCGTAGCGGTTCCGGCGACGGGCAGTCAGCTACCCGTTCGGGTAGAAATCCGCAGGAGCTGGTCGGCCAGGGCCGCAGGGTAGGACAGGGCGGCCAGGTGGCCGCCGGGGACCACATCGACCTCGAGCCCGAGGCGGTCCTTGGCCACGCGGCGCTGGAACTCCAGCGGGAAGAAGCGCTCGTCGCGACCGGAGATCACCCGGGTGGGGACGTCCGGCCACCGGTCGATGGCGCAGGGCTGGCTGAACGCGATGTCGGCCTCAGGCCCGCCCGAAACCTCGCCCGAGGCCAGCACCTCGGCGGGCAGGTCGTGCAGGAAGTAGGTCTCCAGATCCAACTCGGCGGGGTAGCCGCCGTCCCGGGCCGCGGCGATCCGCGCCTCTTCCGAGCCGGTGTTCCCCCACCACTCACCGGGCGTTTCGCCCGGCTGCGGGATCATCGCGTTGACCAGGATCAGGAGGCGCACGGGCCCGCGGGCACACACCATCGGCGCGGTGAACCCGCCCATCGACTGGGCCACCAGCACCACGTCCTCCCGGTCCGCGATGGCCGCGAGGACCAGATCGGTGTATTCGGGCAGCCCTGCGGACTCGTCGGCGCCCGGCAGATCGACGGCGATCGCCTGGTGGCCGCCGGCCTCCAGCAGCGGGGTTACCCGGGACCAGAACGACGCGGTCCCCCCGGCCCCGGGAATCAGCACGAACGTGCTCACCAGCGGCTCCTTGCTCTCGGCGGGTGGGTTCCCCGGCGGCTGCGCTCCTCGTGTCTGCAGGTAGGACGAGCCGGGGCGGGGGAACTCACCGGCCGGACGCTACCCGGTCAGGAAGCGGTCGGGCCGGAATGGCGCGAGTTCCGGCTCAGCCACGCCCCCCAGGACCTCGGCGGCGATGAGCTCGGCCAGGTGCGCGCCGAGGGTGACGCCGCTGTGGGTCACCGCCGCGTACACCCCGCTCGCGCCGGGCAGCCAGCCCACGATGGACCGGCCGTCCGCGGGCATCGGGCGCACGCATACCCGGTACCCGGTGACGGAAGCGTCGTCGAGCCCGTCCACCACCCCCCGGGCCCGGCTCAGCAACTCCCCGGCCCAGCGCCGCAGCTCCGGCTCGGGCGTGTGCAGGTCCACGGCCGCGTCGGGTGCTTCCAGGTGCACCAGCCCCCCCGCGTGCGGCCGCAGGTCCACCAGGGGCGTATGCATTATCCGGATCGGGCCCGGGGAGGCCACCGGGCCGGCCTGGACCACCAGCCCGGGCGCGCTGGCGCCTGGCTCCATCCACGGGACCAGCGGGACCGGGGAGGCCGCACCGGCCAGCGCGGCCAGCTGGGGAACCTGCGTGCCCGCACAGCACACCACCACGTCCGCGCAGATCTCCTGGCCGTCGGCGGTCCGGACCACCCGGACGCGGCGGCCGGCCTCCGCGGCGGTCCCGAAGTGGATCACCCGGCCCGGTTCGCCGGTCATGATCTTGACGCCTTGCTGAACGGCGCGCTCGGCCAGATGGCTGACCATCGCCACGGTGAGCAGGTACCCCTCAGCGGGAAACCACGCGACAGCAGGCGCCGGACGGGGCAGCCGCAGCGACGGCTCGAGCACGCGCGCCTCGGCCGGATCGACCAGGCGCGCCGGGTACCCCCATTCGGTGAGCCTGCCCACCCGGGCGGTGAGCTCCGCGCGGTGCGCCGGGCTGACGGCCCACTCCAGGTTCCCGGCGGGCCGGTACCACGCGGCGCCGTCCAGCCGGGCGGCCAGCCGGCCCCAGGCCCGCAGGCCGGCCTCGTTGAGGTCGTGATAGGCGCGGGGCGCCTTGTCGTTGGAGTTCAGCCAGGCAAAACTGGACCGGGTCGCGGCCTGGCCGGGCTCGTCCCGCTCCAGCAGCGTCACCTCGGCCCCCGCTTCGGCCAGCCGGACGGCCAGACATACGCCGAGCACCCCAGCGCCGATCACCGCACACCGGCGCGGCCGCGCCCCGCTCTCCCCGGTCATCCAGCATCCCCTCCGCCTACTCCACGGGATCACTGACCGGGCAGTCGCGCAACCGCTGACGTGGGGGATAGCCGGGCGGGATCATGCGGCGCGGCGGCGCTCCGCGAGCGATGAGTTGCCGGCTGGTGAGCCGTCTACCAGGGCAGGACACTGTGACCCGCGAGTGCGGATACCGGAGGAGACGACCATGCGACTGACCATGCACACCTTCCTGACCATCGACGGCGTGCTGCAGGCGCCGGGTGGCCCGAACGAAGATTCCGACGCGGGCTTCGAGCACGGCGGATGGTCTGCCCCCTACGACGACCAGGATTTCGGCGCGGCCATGACGGGCTGGATCGACCAGGCGGACGCGTTCTTGCTGGGCCGCACGACCTACCAGATCTTCGCGAGCTACTGGCCGAAGGTCACCGACCCCGGCAACCCCATCGCGAGCAAGCTCAACACGCTGCCGAAGTACGTGGCCTCGACGACTCTCCAGGACGTCGGCTGGCACAACTCGTCGCTCCTCGGCGGAGACGTGGTCGCGGAGGTGGCCAAGCTCAAGGAAAGGCCCGGCGGTGAACTGCAGGTCCACGGCAGCGGCCAGCTGGCCCAGACGCTCATCAACCACGACCTCGTGGACGAATACCGCCTGCTGACCTTTCCCGTGCATCTCGGATCCGGGAAGAAGCTGTTCCGCGCCGGCGCCCGCGCGGGCGCGCTCCGGCTCACCAGCACCTCGAGCACGAGTACCGGCGTCATCATCGCGACTTACGAGCCTGATGGGCCGGCCCGGTACGGCTCATTCGCCTGACCGCTGGCTCCCAGGGTGTCGGGCAGGCGGTAGAACTCGTCCAGAGCCTGCCGGGCCCGCTCGTCGCCGGCGACCGCGGCGTCCCAGCGGATCTCCTGACCGCCGGTGCTCACGGTGAAGTCGAAGAAGCCGCAGCACGCCTTCTCCCGGCGGGCCAGGTCACGGACCCAGTCCTCGACGCCTGGCTCCGCGCGGAAGCGGAACCGGATGCCTGGGCCCGTCCGGCTGCGGCCGGTCAGGTACTCCTGGAACAGGCGCTGGTACTCGGCCATCCGCTCCGCGAAGGCCCCGGGGGTAGCGGTCAGCGTGCACGCCACGGGCAGCAGCGGAGTGGGGCGCTCGGGTGAATCCACGGTGGCTCCCAGGGAAGTCGCGGGGCGGCAGGCCGTCACCCCAGGCCGTCACCACCGTAGGGTCTGGACTCAGGTCCAGAGTCAAGGGAGCCGTCAGGGGGCCGCAGTGAAGATCGGGCAGGTCGCGTCGGAGGCGGGGGTCAGCATCGACACCGTTCGTTACTACGAACGCCGCGGCGTGCTCCCGGCCGCGCCGCGTACCGCGGCGGGATACCGCGTGTATACCGAGGCAGCCGTGGCGCGGATCAGGCTCACCCGCAGGCTGCAGAGCCTGGGGCTGACGCTGGGGGAGATCATTGGCGCGTTGCATGCGCAGGATGCAGGCCACGCCTCTTGCGCCTCGGAACGCTGGCGGCTTCGTGAGGCACTGGGCCGCATCGAGTCCAGGATCGCGGACCTGGCCCGGGTTCAGGGTGAGATCCGCGACGCGCTCGCCGCCTGCGAGGCCGGCGCCTGCGGCGTGCTGGCTGGCTAGGGCCGGCGCCATGACCACGGGGAAGCCCCGCCGGGCGCTGGCCGTGGCGGCCACGTCTGGAGCTGCAGCGTTACTGGCCTCATGCGCCACGGTGCCGGCGCCAGCCAGGCCGCCTGCGCCCACCAAGCCGGCGAGTATCCCGGCCGCGACGTCCGCTGCTCCGGCCCCGTTTCCTTCCACCGTCCCGGCCAGATCGCTGAAGGTACCCGGGTGCAGCGTCGCCGTGGCCCCCGCCCGCACGCTCACCGGGGTCCGGCCGGTGATGACGTCCGTGCCGCCGGCACCGTTCGGGGTGATCACCTCCCCGGACGGACGCTGGGTCTTCGTCAGCGACAGCGACGGGGTCACCGTGCTTCGGGCGGGCGCGGCCTCGCCGGCGGTGGTGGAATCCGTATCACTGCCCGGCAGTCAGCAGGGCCTGGGTGAGGCGCTGACCCCCGATGGGCGCTACCTGCTGGTGGCGGCGACGAGTGAAACCGCCGTGCTCAACGTGGCCCGCCTCGAGTCCGGCTCCGCCCAGGCGGTCGTGGGAAGCCTGCCCGCGCCGGGCGGGGCGATCGAGGTGGCCACCTCGGCCGACGGACATTACGTGTTCACCTCGCTGGAAGGTACCGGCGCCATCCAGGTCTCGGACCTGGCCCGGGCGCGGTCGGCGGGTTTCCGGGTCAGTGGGGTCACCGTCGGGCGGGTGCCGGCCGCATTCGCGCCGGTGGGTGAGGCGGTCTCGCCGAACGGTCGATGGCTCTACGCGACCAGCGAAGCCACCCCCTCCGGCTCATCACGCCGCCCGGTGACCGGCCAGCGATGTCCCGGCGACCCCGACTCCATTCCGGGGGTGGTGCGGGTCATCGGCATCGCCGCGGCCGAGCGCGATCCGGTCACCGCCGTCCGGGCCACCGCCGCCGCAGGCGCCAGCCCGGTCCGGGTGGTGCTCTCTGCGGGCGCGGCAGTGGCGTGGGTCACGGCCCGGGGCAGCGACGCACTGCTCGGCTTCGCCACGTCCCGGCTCACCTCGGCCAGGCCCGCGCTGGTCGCCGACGTCCCGGTGGGCTCGGCGCCGGTCGGCGTGGTCCTGGTCGACGGCGGCCGGCTGGCGGTGGTCGCCGACTCCAACCGGTTCGCGGGCCGCGGGGCGCAGTGGCTGAGCGTGGTCAGCATCCGGGATGCGCTGCGCGGCCAGCCGGCCCTGGTGGGGCAGATCCGCGCTGGGAGCTTCCCGCGGCAGTTCGCGTTGTCCCCGGACGGCCGGACGCTCTACGTCACGAACTTCGCCAGCCGCCAGCTGGAGACCATCCAGGTGGCTGACCTGGTCAGTGCGGCAAAACCCGGTACGGCTAAGCGCTAGGAACGCGGGTCCCGGCTAGCAGGTTCCGCACGGCGGCCACCCCGGCTACGGCCCGGTCCGGGGCGGGTGCCTGCGGGATCAGGTTGAACTCGGTGCAGCCCGCCGCCACGTACGGGGCGAGGAACCCGGCCACGTCGTCGGCGGTGCCGTAGGGGCAGTAGCGCTCGAACCGCTCGAACGGGAGCTGGTAGAAGGTTTCCATGGCCGGGGCCAGGCAGGCGCGGGCGGCCGCTCTGGAGTCCGCGAACCCGCACCAGACCTGCATCGCGTGCTGGCCCGGCGGCCCGGGCCGCCGGGCGCGGGACGCCTCCTCGGCTGTCATCTCGACGGCGGCCGCGAAACGCCGGGGTGAGTTCCAGATGCCCAGCCAGCCGTCGGCGTACCGGCCCGCGCGCCTGATTGCGGCGTCCGAGCGGCCGCCGACGATGAGCGGGATCCCCGGCGCCGGGGGAGCGATGAGCGCGTCGTCCAGGTCGAAGAACCGCCCGTGGAAGGTGACTGCCTGGCCGGACAGGAGCGCGCGCAGCACGGTCAGGCATTCATCCATCCGCGCGCCCCGGGTGGCCGGGTCCACCCCGCAGATCGCGACCTCATGACGGTCCTCGCCGCCGATGCCCACCCCGAAGGTCAGCCGCCCGGGCGCGAGCCGCTCGAAGTCCGCGAGCTGCCGGGCCACCAGGACTGGATGGCGCAGCGGCAGCAGGTACAGGCCGCACGAGATCCGCAACGAGGGGTGCAGCGTGGCCAGCGCCGTGGCCTGGAGGAGCCCGTCGAAGCCCAGGCCTGCGACGAAGCTCACGTGGTCCGCGCAGCAGACATGATCGATGCCCGCCGCCGCGATCTGGTCCAGGAAGGCCCGGGCCGTGACTGGATCCCAGTCCAGCAGATCGGCGGGCGGGAACATGCCGACCCGGGGTGCGGCGATATTCATGACTGGCGCGCCGGGGCCGGCCTGGACCGCGGCCGCAGGCCGGGGATAAGCGCGGGCACGCTGGTCAGGTAGGACGCGTACGCCGGGCCGAGGGAACGCACCAGGTCGCGTTCCTCGAACCAGATGCCGGCCAGGATGTAGCCGGTGGCCGCCGCGGCGAACAGCAGGTGCCCCCCGGTCATGACCGGGGCGGCCCAGAAGACGATCAGGAACCCGGTCATCAGCGGGTGACGGACCCGCCGGTACAGGCCGCGCTGAGTGAACGCCGGCGGCGTGTAGCCGGTCCCGCGCAGGTGCAGGCTGGCCTGCCGCAGGCCGAACAGGTCAGAGTGGCTGATGATGAAGGTCGAGCCGAGGGCCACCGCCCACCCGGCGAACTGCACCGCCAGGAGCACGGCGGAGGCCGGCCCGGACAGCTTCCAGGCCACCCCGCCGACCGGGCGCCAGGCCCAGAACAGCAGGGCGAGCGCCAGGGTCGCGCCCAGTACGAACGTCGCCCGCTCGGCCGGCCCGGGCACCACCCGCGTCAACCAGCGTTTGAACCACGAACGGGCCATGACCGTGTGCTGCACGGCGAACAGCGCCAGCAATCCCACGTCGATGGCCACCGCGAGCGGCCAGCCGGAACGAATCCCGTCGTCGATGTCCTTGGGCACGGCGAAACCGGCGAAGAATCCCACCGCATAGACGAGCACGACCAGGAAGAGTCCGTACACCGCGGCCGCGTAGCCCAGGACGAGCACCGCTCTGGACCGGGCCGCGGGCGGGCCCGGGGTGGCGCCCGGGGGACGGATCGCCTTTGTAGTCTCTGGCATGCCTCGACGCTAGGCCGGCCGCGCGCCGGGCGGCTATCGGGTGAACTACCGTGATCTGCGGGTCCGTTCCGGGCCGGAGGGGCCGGACCGGCCCGGCAGCGGGCGAACTACCTAGAGGCGGAGCCGGTGCTCGGTCACCCAGGCCGCGATCTGGGCCCGGGAGCGCACTTGGAGCTTGCGCCGGATGTTCTCGACGTGGGTCTCGGCCGTGCGCGGTGCGACCGACAGGCGGGTGGCGATCGACGTGTTGGTGAGCCCCTCGGCGACCAGCGTGGCCACCTCGATCTCGCGGGCGGTGAGCGACGGCCCGGTGGCGGCCGGCGGGCCGAGGAAATCGAGCATCGCGTCCAGGGCCGCGGCCCACTCGCCCTGGTAGTAGAGGTGACTCGAGCCGGGCAGCGGGATCAGCGCCGCGCCCGGGATGAGAGTGGCGGTCTCCCGGCCCAGCTCGAAGCGGGTGGCCGGGTCGGATTCGCGGTGCAGCACCGCGGTGCGGGCCCGGATAGCCGGCAGCAACGCCCGGACGTCGGTGCCGTAGTAGATCTCCAGAAGCCGGCTGGCCACTGCCGCCGACGCGCTGGCCCGGGACAGCCGGGCCAGCGCCTCGATCTCCGCCGCGTCCGGGTCCGGGATGAAGATGCCGGTCAGCACCTTCGATCCCAGGCCCCAGTGGGCCCTCATCAGGGCCACGATCGAGTCCCTGACCTCCGGCGGGGCCAGGTCCGCGCCGGCGGGGCACATCCCGTACACGACGAGCGCCTCGACCCGCTCCGGGTACCGCGCGCCGATCGCGGCGGCGACCTGGCCGCCCTGGGACGCGCCGAACAGGCTGAAACGGCCGGCCCCGGCCGCGTCGGCCACGGCCAGGGCCGCCGCGACCTGCGCGTCGAAGGACAGATCGATGCCGTCCCGGTCGGACAGCCCGCAGCCGGGCTTGTCGTAGCGGATCACGGTGAAGCGGTCGGCCAGGCCGGCCACGAAGGGACCGAAGGAGAAGAGCTCCAGCTGCCTGCGGAGGTGGGTCACCCAGCCGGAGTCGCACAACAGGGCCGGGCCGGAACCCGAGGTCGAGTAGGCGACGCGGCCTGCCGGGGTGCTGGTGTACCTGATCGTCGGCCTCACCCGACCAGGCTGGCAGCCCAGGCGCCCCGGGTAAAGGCAGGCGTGACCGAACTTCCCTTCTGCCACTAAACTGTATACAGTTTGTCGAGGGATAATCGCTCACCGGGAGGCAGACGGCCGTGAATCAGCAGGAGCACGAGGAGATCGCCGAGCTGTTGCTGGAGGTGTATGCGAGCCACGAGCCGGTCGAGCCGCTAACCGCGAAGTTCGCCGGTCTCACCGTCGCGGACGCCTACGAGATCCAGTTGCTCCAGGTTCGCCGCTGGCTCGACGGGGGAGCGCGGATCAAGGGGCACAAGGTCGGCCTGACCTCGGCCGCGATGCAGCGCCAGCTGGGCGTGGACCAGCCGGACTACGGCCATCTGCTGGACCGCATGTTCTGGCTGGAGTACGAGCCGATCCCCATCTCCGGATTCCTGCAGCCCCGGGTCGAGCCGGAGATGGCGTTCGTCCTGGCCCGCCCGCTGCGCGGCCCCGGGGTCACGGTGGCCGAGGCGATCGCCGCGGTGGACTTCGTGCTGCCCGCCCTGGAACTGATCGACTCGCGGATCCGGGACTGGACGATCGGGCTGGCCGACACCATCGCGGACAACGCCTCGTCCGGGGGCGTCGTGCTGGGCAGCAGCCCGGTCCCGCTGGCCGCGGCGGACCTGCGGCTGGCGGGCTGCACCCTGCACAAGAACGGTGAGCTGGCCGGGACCGGCGCGGGCGGCGCGGTGCTCGGCTCGCCGCTCACCTCCCTGGTGTGGCTGGCCAACACGGTCGGAGCCCGGGGCGTGGTCCTGGAGGCCGGCCAGGTGATCCTGCCCGGGTCGGTGACCGCCGCGATCCCCGTCGGTGCGGGTGACACCGTGACCGCGACGTTCGCGGGTCTCGGCAGCGTGACCGCACGGTTCGGTCCCGGCGAGGAGGCGGAGCAATGATGACCAAGGCGACGGCCGCCATCGTGGGACCGGGCAACATCGGCACGGACCTGCTGGCCGAGCTGCAGCGCAGCGAGCAGGTCGAGGTGGCGTGCATGGTCGGGGTGGACCCGGCCTCCGAGGGCCTGGAGCGGGCGCGGCGGGCCGGGGTCGAGGCGTCCGCGGGGGGCGTGGACTGGCTGCTGGACCGGCCTGAGCGGCCAGACCTGGTGTTCGAGGCGACCTCGGCGCGGGCCCACCTGGCCAACGCGCCGCGGTACGCCGAGGCGGGCATCCAGGTGGTGGATCTGACCCCGGCCGCGGTCGGGCCGATGGTGTGCCCGCCAGTCAACCTGAGCGAGTATCTGGCGGCGCCCAACGTCAACATGATCACCTGTGGCGGGCAGGCCACCATTCCCGTGGTCCGCGCGGTGTCGGCCGTGACGCCCGTGCCGTATGCGGAGATCGTGGCCTCTATCGCGTCGCGCTCCGCCGGGCCGGGAACCCGGGCCAACATCGACGAGTTCACCGTGACCACGGCGCGGGCCATCGAATCGATCGGCGGCGCGGAGCGTGGCAAGGCGGTCATCATCCTGAACCCGGTCGACCCGCCGATGATCATGCGGGACACCGTGTTCTGCGCGATCAGCCCGGACGCCGACCACGACGCGATCTCGGACTCGGTGCTGGCCATGGTGGCCGAGGTGGCCCGGTACGTGCCGGGCTACACGCTGCGCGCCGACCCGCAGTTCGACCCGCCCGCCCCGGAGTGGGGCGGGCAGGCGCGGGTCGCGGTGTTCCTGGAGGTCCGCGGCAACGGTGATTACCTGCCCCCGTGGGCCGGCAACCTGGACATCATGACCGCCGCCGCCGCGCGGGTCGGGGACGTGCTCGCCGCCGCGTCCCGCACCGGGGTGACGGCATGACCCGCGACCTGCGCATCACCGACTCCACGCTGCGGGACGGCTCGCACGCGATGGCCCACCGGTTCACCGAGGCCCAGGTCCGCCAGGTGGTCGCGGCGCTGGACGCGGCCGGGGTGGAGGTTATCGAGGTCTCGCACGGCGACGGGCTGGGCGGCTCGTCGTTCAACTACGGCTTCTCGGCGGTGGACGATATCCGGCTGGTCCGCGCCGCCGCCGAGGAAGCAGTGGCGGCGAAGATCGCGGTCCTGCTGCTGCCGGGGCTGGGCACGGTGGCGGACCTGAAGGACGCCCGCGAGGCCGGGGCGTCGGTGGCCCGGATCGCGACCCACTGCACCGAGGCCGACGTATCGGTCCAGCACTTCGCCGCCGCGCGGGAGCTGGGCATGGAGACCGTGGGCTTCCTCATGCTCGCCCACCGGCTCGATCCCGTCGCGCTGGCCGCCCAGGCCCGGATCATGGCCGACGCCGGCGCGGAGTGCGTGTACGTGGTCGATTCCGCGGGGGCGATGGTGCTGGGCGACGCGCAAGAGCGGGTCCGGGCCCTGATCCGGGAGCTCGGCGCCGATGCGCAGGTGGGCTTCCACGGCCACCAGAACCTGTCCCTCGGGGTGGCCAACTCCGTGCTCGCCTACCAGGAGGGCGCGACCCAGATCGACGGCGCGCTGTGTGCCCTCGGCGCTGGGGCCGGCAACTCACCGACCGAGGTGCTGGCGGCCACGTTCGACCGGCTGGGCATCCGCACCGGGGTGGACGTGATGGGCGTGCTGGCCGCCGCCGAGGAAGTCGTCCGGCCGATCATCCCCCGGCTGCCGTGGATGGACCGGTCCTCGGTAGTGCAGGGTTACGCCGGGGTCTACTCCTCGTTCCTGCTGCACGCCCAGCGCGCCGCGCAGCGGTACGGCGTGCCCGCGCACGAGATCTTGCAGCGGGTCGGTGAAGCCGGGTACGTGGGGGGCCAGGAAGACATGATCATCGACGTGGCACTCCAGCTCCAGCAGGAGCGCGAGACGGCGGGAGCGGCAGGATGACGCACTGGACGGTGGACTCGGCGGCCACGGCGCTGCTGGACGCCGAGGATGGCCATGCGGACCGGGAGCCGCTCACCGACGACTGGCCCGGACTGGACCTGGCCACCGGGTACGCGGTGCAAGACGAGACGCTGCGCCGCCGGCTGGGCCGCGGCGAGCGGCTGACCGGCCTCAAGCTGGGGCTGACCAGCCGGGCCAAGCAGCAGCGGATGGGCATCGCCACGCCGCTCACCGCATGGCTGACCGACACCATGGTGCTGGCCGCCGGGGAGCCCGTGCCCCGGGACCGGCTGATCCACCCGAGGGCCGAGCCGGAGATCGTGTTCGTGATGCGGGACCGGCTGGCCGGGCCCGGTGTCACTGCGGCCACGGCGCTGGCCGCGGTGGGCTCGGTGCACGGTGGCGTGGAGATCATCGACAGCCGGTACCGCGACTTCCGGTTCACGCTGCCCGACGTGGTGGCCGACAACGCCTCGGCGGGGTGCTTCGTGACCGGGCCGGTCGGCGTGCCGCCTGCGGGCCTGGACCTGGCCCTGGAAGCATGCCTCCTCGAAGTGAACGGGCAGGTGGTGGACTCGGCCGCGGGGGCGGCCGTGCTGGGTCATCCCGCCGAGGCGCTGGCCCTGGCCGCCAACGACCTGGGCCGCCGGGGGCTGGCCATCGAGCCGGGCTGGATCGTGCTCACCGGCGGCATGACCGACGCGGTCCCGGTGCCCGCGGGCACCTCGGTCGCCGTCCACTTCACCCACCTGGGCTCGATCTTCCTCCCCTGAGCCCCACCCGTCCCCGCCAGCCACTCAGGGCTTAGGGGTTCCTGCGTGATCATGGGATTACTGGGGCTGGAGGCCCAGTAATCCCATGATCACGAACCAGGGTGGGTGATTCAGGGGGCTGAGGGGCTGGTGTGGTCAGCGGGGCGGGGGTGATGTTGGCGTTGATCCGGAACAGGTTCTCCGGGTCGTACTGGGCCTTGACCCGGCCCAGCCGGGCGTACTTGTCCGCGCCGAACGCCTCGACCACCCGGTCCATCTCGTCGAAGTTGAGCATGTTGACGTAGACGCCGCGGCCGGTCCACGGCTTGAGGTCGGTGACGGTGCTGCGGGTCATCTCGATGTACTCGCCGTCGCGGGCCGGGTCGTCCCAGCGCATCGCGAAGTTCAGCCAGAGCAGGTAGCCGCGGTTGGAGAAGGCGGTGGCATCCTCGGCCACGTCGCCGATGGCCCCGCCCAGGCCGATGATCTCGACCTCGCCCTCCATCGGCATGTCCTTCCAGAAGTCCACCAGCTTGTCGATCGCCTCATCCGCCAGTTCGGCGACATGCGCCTCCTTGGTGTAGTAACGGTGGCCGTCCTCGAACTCCTTGTCGATCAGGTGCTGCACCCCTGCGGCGAAAGGCAACACGGTCGACGCCTTCAGGATCGGCTCGCCCACGTCGCAAAGGCCCTCGATCATCTCGGCGCCCGCCGGGTCCTCCGCGTCGTCCAGCCACATCGAGAAGAGCATCACCACCCGCGTGCCCGCGATCTCCGGCGGGACGAACGGCAGAGCGGGCATGTCGTGCTTGAGCGCGGCGTGCCAGCCGACCGTGCGCGGCAGCGTCGGCACCAGCGCCGCGTACTCGCGCAGCGCCGCAGCCGCGTGCTCCTCGTCATAGAGGGATACCCCGATCCGCATCATCGGGCCGAAGTCGTGCGCGGCAAAGGTGAACCGGGTGACGATGCCGAAGTTGCCGCCACCGCCGCGCAGCGCCCAGAACAGGTCGGGGTGGGAGTCCGCGGAGACCTCGATCACCTCGCCACTGGCCAGCACGAGCTCCAGGGCGACGAACTGGTCGCAGGTCAGGCCGTGCTTGCGGGAGAACCAGCCGATCCCGCCGCCCAGGGCCAGGCCGGCCACCCCGGTCTCGGACATGATGCCGGCCGGGACGATCAGCGAATGCGGCGCGGTGGCCGCGTCCACGGTGCCCAGCAGGCAGCCGCCGCCCGCGTGGACCAGCTTGCGCCCGGGATCCACGGTGACATCCCGGAGCCCGCTCAGGTCGATGGTCAGCCCGCCCTCGGACATGCCCTTGCCCGCCACGTTGTGCCCGCCGCAGCGGACCGAGGGCGCCAGGCCGTGCTCGCGGGCCACGTTGACGGCGGCCACCACGTCCGTAGTGCTGGTGCAGCGCAGGATCAGGCCCGGCCGCCGGTCGATCATGGAGTTCCAGACCCGGCGGGCGTCTTCGTACTCGCCGTGATCCGGGCCGATGATCTCGCCCTTGAACTGCCCGGCCAGCTCGTCCGCGATGCGCTGCCGCAGCCCGGCGTCCACAAGCCCGGCGCTCATGCCGACACCGCTGCCGGGTCCTCGGCCAGCCGCCGCATCGCGTTCAGCGTGGCGGCCACGGCCTTCAGGTAGTCCTCGGTCATCGAGTCGGCGTACTCCTGCTCGGCGTCCGAGCCGCCTTCCACCCCGGCCACGACCAGCGCGAAGCTGAACCTCAGCTGCAGGTCGTCCCCGGCGCCCTCGATCTCGTTGGCGATGGTGCCGAGCACCGGGCCCGCGATCCGGGTGAACACCACCCGGTGCGGGGCCTCCAGCGTGATCCGCTCGGTGAAGCGGTCGCCGCGGAAGTCGATGTCCCGGTCGAACACGGTGTCCCCGTATCGCTGCGTGACCTCGCAGAAGGTCATGCTGGGCACGAACGGCAGCGCGTTGTTGGCCTTGAGCACGAGGCCGTCCCAGACCGCCTTGCGGTCGAGGTGGGGCTGGCCCGGCACGTTGACGGGCAGCTGGTGGGTTACGAAGATCACGATGTTCCTCCCGCGGGATCGATCACGGTGTTTTCCAAGATGCCGAGGCCGTCGATGGCCACCCGGACGACATCGCCGGCCCGCAGGTACAGGCCGCGGGCTGCGCCGACCCCGGACGGGGTCCCGGTCGCGATGACGTCGCCCGGCTCGAGCGTGACCACCTCGCTGGCCGCCGAGATCAGCTCGGCGACCGGGCACACCATGTCGGAGGTGGACTCGTCCTGCTGCAGTTCTCCGTTCACCCACAGCCGGAGCCGCAGATCCTGCGGGTCCGGCACCTGGAAAGCGGGAGTGATGCCCGGCCCCAGCGGCAGGGAGCTGTCCATGGACTTGGCGGCGAACCAGTCGTAGGTGAACGCCTCCGCGGGGACCGCCGACCGCCGGTGGCGCCCGCGGGCGGTTATGTCGTTGGCCACGCAGTAGCCGGCCACGTGGGCCAGCGCGTCCGCCGCGGGGATGTCCCGGCCGCCGATGCCGATGACCACCGCGAGCTCCGCCTCCCAGTCGTAGCGGGCCTCGTCCGGGGCGCGGACGATGATGGGGTCGTGCGGGCCGACGATGGTCGTGGTCGGGGCCTTGAGGAAGAAGTACGGGCGCCAGCCCCCGGCGGGGATCTCACCGCCCATCTCCTGCATGTGGCGGCGGTAGTTGACGCCCGCGCAGATCACCTTGCGGGGCCAGCGCAGCGGCGGCAGCAGGGCGTCGTACTCGACCGTCGGCGCCCCGTCGGTGTCCATGCTGGACAGCACGCCCCCGGCCTGACCCCAGTCCTCGAGCAGCTCCAGCGTGGTGGTCCAGCGCTTCAGCTCGGTGGGCGCCGCGAGTGTCCCGTCATCACGGAGGATGGCCACGCCATCGGTTCCGTTGCGGAGGTAGGTAACCAGGGACCAGGTCATGAAGGTTCTTCCTGACTTTGGGCGGACGCGCCCGAGATCTGATCGTGGACACACGCGATGTCGAGGTCGCCCCAGCCGTCGGCGAGCGCCTTGTCGAAGACGTCCTTAGCCGCGCTGAACACCGGGGTGGACAGGCCGGCCGCGGCCGCGCAGTCCTCGATCTGCTCGAGGATGGGATGCAGGGTGGCGACCGGCCCGGGCGCGGGTGTCCAGGCCCGGTCGCGCATCAGCGGGCCGCGCTGCTTGAAGATGGCTGACTCGGCGATTGAGCCGTCCAGGGTGCGCTGCACGAGATCGAGGTCGATGCCGCTGCGGCGGGCCAGCACCAGCGCTTCGGCGGCCGCGACCGTGTGCACGGCGAGGAGCAGGTTCGCGATGTACTTCATCCGCGCGCCGGTGCCGAACTCCCCGGTGTAGACCCAGGGGCCGGACACCGCGTCGAGGACCGGCGCGACCTGGTCCACGCTGGCCCGGTCGCCGGACGCGAACGTGGTGGCCCGGCGCGGCGCGACCATCCCGGGGCTGCCGCTGATCGGGCAGTCCAGCAGGTCACCGCCGCGGGCCCGGACCGCGTCGCGCAGCCGCGTCTTGTGCCCGATGTCGATGGTGCTCATCTCGATGTGGATGGTGCCGGGCCGCAGCGTGGTGAGCGTGCCGGACGGCCCGGCGATGATCTCCTCGACGGCGCCCGCATCCGGCACGATGGACAGCAGCACCTCGCACTGCGCGGCGACCTCCGCCGACGACCCGGCCACCGTGCCGCCCGCCGCCGCCAGCTCGGGGGAGCCGCTCCGGCGGTACCCGGTGACCGCGAACCCGCGTTCCATGAGGTTGCGGGCTATCGGCAGGCCCATCTTGCCCAGCCCGATCAGTCCGACTCGGTGCATCGCCGCCTCCTCGCGGTCGCTGCGGTCATCGCCAGTCGTAACGGCCGGCGCCCAGCGAGAGCCGGACGCCGATGCTGCCCTCGTTGAGCCGCCACCGGTGCACGGTGAACGTCCGGAGACCTTTGACCACGAACGGATCGTTCGCCGCGATCGAGCCGGCCTCGTTCTCGTCCGCGGCGCGCAGGACGGTCACCCCGGAGCCCGGCCCCGTGCCCGGGCCGGACAGCAGTGGCCCGGACAGGAACAGCACTCCGTCCCGTTCCAGGCCCAGGAGCCAGGCGATGTGCTCGGGGGCGCAGGCGTCGATGTCGGCCTGGCCGGTGCCGGCCACCGGCGTGGACAGGATGAGCCAGTAGTCGCGGCCGAGCAGGCCGGATGACTCCGGCGGCGGCGTCGTCGCGACTGGTTGCTCGTCACTCACGCTCTAAACTGTATGCAGTTTTCGGCAAGCATTCAAGACTTGAGCTCGAAACTGTATGCACATTGGGATCTGGAGGTCTCTCGGGCCGCGGCGCGGCGGTTGGCACTCGCTGGTCGAGACTGCTAATTTCGGACCTGGTCTCCGAGAAGTTCAACGAGGTTGCCCCTTGCCTCCCACGCCTTCAGTAGAGGCCGTGCAGGTGCCTCTCAAGTACCCGACGGCCTTGATCTACGTCGATGAGAGCGCCGTCAAGGCGAGCGCGGGACGCTTCTTCGTCGTGAGCGCAGTCAAGGCACGGAAGCCCGGCCTGCTCATGAGGCCTGTCCGTGACATGGTGACTCGACAGATGCGGGCTACTTCGTTGGGTTTCCGCAGCGTGCGTGGATTCAGCCTGCAACGACGGGGGTCCAGCTTGCCGATCTTGTAGCAGGAGCGGTTGCGCACCAGCGTGGTCAAGGCAATAGGACAGCAAGTCCAACGTCCCGCAAGGGGAAAGCGGCTGCCCGTCTGGCTGCAGCCTTCGGCTTGAACAGCTTCGAGGACGTGCGCAACGACCGAGTAAACGTGGCCACGCTAGGGGTCGGCCCGAGGCGCCGGCGCGTAGGAGAGTCTTCCGCCAGGGCAAGTTGAGGCGCGGCTGACTCCGGAGATACTGTGCGAGCGCGGCGAGGTCGGCCGCCATGGTCTCGGCGTCGTAGCCCGCCGCCGGCTTGCCCGAATAGCCGAAACCGCGCAGGTCTGGCGCGATCACGGTGAAGTCGCCGGCGAGCAGGTCCACCACCTGGCGCCACTCGTACCAGGTCTGCGGCCAGCCGTGCAGCAGCATCACCGGCCGGCCCTGGCCCGCCCGCACGTAGTGCAGCCGGGTCCCGTTGACCTGGGCGGTCTGGTGTTCGAGGGCATGCGTCGATGTCATGGCGGTCCTTCCGGGTGCCGGGTAAGTCGGGGAGGTCAGGGGTCTGGTGCGGTCAGGGTCCGAAAACGGCGGCCGCGGCTTCCTGCCATGCCGGGTCGGAAACGTCGATCAGCGTCGGGTTGCCGTCACACCACTGGAAGGTGTGCTTGAGCTTGCTGATCTTCCAGCCCTCGGGGGTCCGGCGGAATGAGTTCTCGTACCACCCGTACTGGGTGTACTGGTCATCGCCGTAGCGGTTGGGCAGGCGGTGCCGCGAGACGTGGTAGAAGACGCCGTCGGCCTCGTCGCCGCGGAGCGTGATATGGAAGTTGGAGTACTGGTGCATGACCACCAGCCGTTCCAGGCAGGCGCTGGCGAACCGCGCCCAGACCTTCGGCGTCGTGGTGACGGGCGGGCGGCCGGTCAGGTCGCTGAAATCCACCTCGAACGGATCGGTCAGCGTGGCGGCGTACAGCTCCCAGTCGCGGGTGTCCAGGCCGCGGCCGAAGCGCAGCATGACGTCGCTGATCTGCTGCCGGTCCCACAGTTCCCGCACCATGTCCTCGGTAGTTGGGGTAGGGGTGGTCGGGATTCCCGGAGCTGTCATGATCGCCTGTCCCCTCATTGGGCCCGACCGCCGTCATTCGGCTAAACTGTATGCAGTTTCATACGAGTGATCAAGACTCCGGACGGGAAGTGTATGCAGCTCCACGCGGATCAGGGAGAATAGGGGTCATGCCCCGTGCCGCCCAGGTGCCCGATATCCGCAAGGTGGACCTCCCCGAAGCCCGCCAGGCCATCCCGCACGTCCACGCCTACCTGCGGGAGTGCATTCTCGATGGCACGCTGACCCCGGGCACGAAGCTGTCCCAGGTCAGCCTGGCCCGCCAGCTCGGCATCAGCCGCACCCCGCTCCGCGAGGTGCTCCGGATGCTGCAGGAGGAGGGCCTGGTCGAGATCGAGCCGAACCAGCGCACCCGGGTGTCCGGCCTGGATCCCCAGGAACTCGACGACGTCTACGCGAGCCGGATCCTGCTGGAGACCCTGGCCCTGTCCATGACCATCGGCCACTTCGGCGCGGCGTCGCGCAAGGAGGCCAAGCGGCTGCTGACCGCGATGCGGCGGGCGGGCCGGACCGGGGACTTCGGCGCCTGGTTCGCCGCGCACGCCGACTACCACCGCCTGGTCACCGCCGGCGCCGGGGAGTCGCTGCAGCGGCAGCTGCAGGCCTTTGCCGACCGGACCACGAGGTACATCCGGATCTACCAGCTGTCCGATCCGGGCAGCTGGCAGGTGCCGGGCGACGTGGAGCACGCGCAGATCCTGGAGACCCTGGTCGCCGGCGACGAGCGGGGCGCGCTCACCGGGATGGCCCACCACCTGGAGCGCACCGCGCTCCGGGTGCTGACCGACTGCGCGCCCGAGTTCGTGCCGGTCGCAGTGCCGCACGCGGTCGCCCTGATCGACCGCGAGCCGCCGGCCGCCCTGCGGCTGACTGGGTCAGGCTGACCCCGGTTACTGCTCGGCCGGGTTGGTGACCTGGGCGAGGAACAGCGGGGTGTGCGTCGCGGTGTCTTCGAGCAGCAGCAGGAACGGGCGGTTGAAGGTCAGGGTCAGCGGGGGAGCGGCGGACTCGGCGGTGCCGACCGCGATACCGGTCGCGGCGGCGGCGGTGGTCCCGGCGGGGGTGACGTCCATGGTGTCGCGCTGGACGATTTCGGAGATCTGGGTGTCCCCGGCGCCGAGGCCGGTGTAGTCGCCGTTCAGGGGCAGGCCCAGGGCGGCCAGGGGGGTTTGCAGGTTGTCCCAGGTCTGGTTCAGGTGCAGCCGGGGCAGCTGCACCTCGGCGGACTGCGTGG
>DASQRM010000177.1:0-20567 GCA_035642895.1 Streptosporangiaceae bacterium
GCGGTAGCTGGCGGCCGGGACGGCGCTGGTCATCAGCGGTACCCGGACCACGCGGCCGTCGCCGGTGTGGAATGGCGCCGGGCTGGTCCGGGGGAACGGGTTCCGCCAGCGCGCCTTCAGGTAGAGGGCGTTCGTCAGCACGGTCTGGGTGGACAGGGGCAGCGGGGCCTGGAACAGGGCCGGGATCAGGCCGTGGGTTTCGCGGGCGATGACCGCGTTGATCTGGTTCGTGGCCGCGGGCTCATCCCCGAAGTCGACGACCCCCAGACCGGCATGGAAGGCGGTGCGCAGGTCGTTGAGGACCCGCTGGGCGGGGCGGTTCCCGGATTGCTCGAACAGATGGTTGCTGACCGCGAGCTGCTGCAGCCCGGCCAGCGTGGCGGTGTGCCGGTGCAGCGCGGCGACCAGACCCGGGTTCCAGGCGGGCAGGCGGAGCAGCCGCCCGAGGGCTGGTGTGGCCGGCCCTTTGGCTCCTGCGTACAGCAGGCCCAGCGCCTGGGCGGCAGATTCCGGTGATAGCAGCAGGTTGGGGCCGGGGTTGGAGGGGCAGACGCGGCCGAACAACGCCAGGCTGAACGCGTCCTCCGCGGCTGTGACCTGGGCTGGGGACATGCTGCTGGGGGAGAGCGGCTCTGCCCGGCCCACCAGCAGGTGCGCCCCGCGGCTGGCGGATGGCCGTGACTGCCCGCAGCCAGCCGCCAGGACCGCCAGGCTGGCCAGGACAGCCAGCGTGATCGCTGCGCGGCGGCCAGGCCGAAGCCATCCCATGAGGCCTCCCTGCCGGACGTTCGACGGTTACCTGCTATGAGACGCACGCCCCGCCCCGGTGGTTTCGCAGCGGGCCGCCGGGCATGACGGCCCGGGACCCGCCGCAGCGGATCCCGGGCTCGCCAGTAGGTAGATACCGTGCGTCAGCAGCTCGAAGCGCCGAAGCAGCGGACCTGGTTGGACAGCGTGTCCTGATAGGGCGAGTACATCGCCAGGGGCTGGTTGCTGTACTTGTAGTCGTTGTGGCCGTTGATGTAGCCCGGCCCGCCGCTCGTCCCCCAGCGAATATTCCAGGCGCCGCCGCTTGACCCTCCGGTCATCGGATTGCCGATGGCGATGGGCCTGACGGGGTTCGCGCCGCTGATAGCGCCGTCCTGCGCTCCGGTCGCGGCGATGTCCTCGATCAGGTTGTTGCCGTTGTACGGGGACGCGGCCGGGTACCCGAAGGCGACGAACTGCTCGCTGGGCATCTGGTTCCAGGCGAATCCGTCCCAGCCCACCGCCTGCCCGAGCGTCCGCCCGGTCGTGCTGGACGTCCCCACCGTCATGGCGGCTTCGTCCTCGGTGAGATCACGGTTGCGGAGCCAGACTGTGGGTGTGGCCGAGCCACCGTTCCAGACGAATTCGCCGAATGGGTCGAAATTCGCCAGGTTCCCGTTGTAGGCCGGGATGAAGACGGCGGAGCTGTCATAGACCTGGTTGTTTGCCTCGGTGTTCACGAGGCAGTGGCCGGCGGTCCAGATCTCGTTCTCGTTGCTAGTGCCGCTCGCCGAGGCGACCGCAGTGGCGGAACAGACGAATCCGCTGCCGTTATTGGTAAAGAAGAGCTTCCCGTTCACCTCGTAAGGATAGGTGCGCCACAGAGCCCAGGACGGGGTGAAACTGTCGTAAGGGTACGGATAGGGGAATGCCTCAGGTGAGATTGACTTGGTGGACGGGGCGGCCGCCGCATGCCCGTTCGGGAGGCCGCCTGCGACCTGGCCGGGTTTGCCCGGCACCTTGTTCGTGGCCGGGATCGACTTCGGCGCCCTCCCGGCGATGATCACGTCAGCCGGTTTGGCCGCCCGGAGCCGGGCCGGGGTCCAGTAGGCCAGCACGGCCTTCGCGCTCGGTACCCTGACGGCTGAGTGGACGACCACGCCAGAGCCGGCGGCGGGCGTGGTGGCGGTGGGCGTGCTGGCCATGGCGGACGCCCCAGGAGCGAGCCACGCCCCCATCATGCCGACCGAGCACAGCGCCGCCGGGACTGTCCAGCGGGCCACGCCTGACAGGGAATGCTTATGCGTGTGGGATGTCATTCAAGACGACCCTTCTCGTGAGATGCGCGAGGCACACTGGCCTGGCGCCCCGGTCTTACCGGGTAAGGCCTTGGTCATGAGAACGGCGACTTGGGAGCATCCGGAAGTAACCCGGCTCTATCCAAATTGTCGCCGCTTGAAAGGAATTGTGCGAAACTGGATGGCAGCGCGCCCCGATTCCCCCCGCGTATGCACTTTCGTGCCAGGCCGGTCGGGCCCGGCGGTCTTCACCATAATGCACGGCCAGCGGCTGATACCTAGAATTACATGCTCTGGTCACCGGCTCGTAAAAGTGAGTCAAGTAATTCGCCACAGCGTGGACGGATAACAGCAGGAGTGTGGCCTGAGTCAAATAACGTCCGATTGGACGGGAAATGATAAATTGGGCGGGGCTGTGCCCCGCAGGGAGCGCTGGCTGCCGGGCGCGAGCCCGTCGCGGGCGGGCGACGATCTTCTAGGCGCGCAGGAACGGCTGAACCACGGCCAGGAAGTCGGCCGTCTTCTCGATCATCGTCCAGTGGCCGCACCCCGACAGCACGTGCAGCCGTGAATCGGGCAGCAGGTCGACCAGCTGGGCCGAGGACACCCGCCACGGCACGACCCGGTCGTCGCGTCCGTGCACCAGCAGGACCGGGGCGCTGATGGCGGCCAGCTCGGCCCCGGACAGGGCCAGGTCGTCCACCCAGCGCTGCCGCGGCTCGGGGAACATGGCCGCCCAGGAGTCGCGTGTCGCCGGGCTGAGGCTGGCCTGGTAGCGCAGCTCGATCAGCTCGTCGGTGATCAGCCCGCGGTCGTGCGCGAACAGGCCGATCACCTCGCGCATCTGGGCCACCCCAGGGGTATAGCCCCACACCGTGTTCAGCCCCGGCGGCAGGGCCATCGCCACACCCATCGAGCCCATCAGCACGATGCGCCGCACCGCGGCCGGGCGGGCCGCGGCCAGGGACAGGGCGACCGCCCCGCCCATCGAGTTGCCGATGATGTCCACCGGGCCAGTGTCCAGCGTGTCAAGCAGTGCCAGGGCGTGCCCGGTCCAGGCCGCACGCCCGTAGGTGCGCGGCTCTCCGGTGGCGGTGCCACCGAACCCGAGCTGGTCAGGAGCGATCACCCGGCGGTCCTGGCTCAGCGCCGGAATCACCGGGCGCCAGTTCGCGGTGGCGGTCACGCCCGGGCCCGACCCGTGCAGCAGCAGCACCGGCGGCGCCTGCTGGCCGCCGGATGTGCCGGCCGGGGCGCCGGTGTCGATGACCGCGGTGGGTACGCCCGCAACGTCGATCTCGCCTGCCGTCAGGGTGGTCGCGGTCATCGGGCCCTTCCAGTGCTGGCGGGTTCCGACCCCGCGGGTTCCGTCCCGGCGGGTTCCGTCAAGACGGGTTCCGTCAAGACGGGTTCCTGGCTGGCGGCGCCCGCGGAGGCGGCTTGCGGGGGGACGAGTTCGCGGCCGGCGGGCCGCAGCTGGTACTGGGTGGAGGGGCGGCGCACGGGCCCGAGCCACATGTCGATCGACCCGACCTCATCCGGGTCGAACGTGCGCGGCACCCAGGCCGCGTCATCCTCGATCCGGCGCACGCCGAACGAGTACTCGTAGGTGAACCCCTCCGGGCCCAGGAAGTACAGGAAGACCGCGGTGGACTGGGGGTGGCGCCCGGGGCCCATCTCGATCTCGACGCCGCGGGAGACCAGGAAATGCCAGTTCCGGAACACGTCGTCGATGGTTGCGACCTGGAAGTTCATGTGGCATAGCCCGGGCCGCTCGCCGCGGAACACGGCCAGCTTGTGATGCACGGGGTCGATCCGGAGGAGGCAGGCGGCGTCCCCGATCCAGTCCGAGACCCGCGCGTTGAACCGGGTGCTCCAGAACCGGTAGGCCTCGTGCACGTCCGGCGCGTCCAGGCACAGGTGCCCGAACTCGGTGATCCCGGCCGGCCGGGTGAACGCGACCGGCCGGGTGATCGTCTCCTGCTGGCTCACGAGTTCCAGCCGGTTGCCGAACGGGTCATCGAACGCGATGAACTCCCGGACCCGCCGGGACCGCGCCGCGGCCGGATCACCGCGGCGCACCCGGAACCCGGCGTGCTCCAGTTCCGTTTCGGCCGCGGCCAGCGCGTCGGAGTCGGCTACCGCGAAGCCGGAGGAGATGACCCCGGAAGGACCCTCGACCAGCGCGAGGCAGTGGTGCCGGTGGTCGGCGCGCAGATGCGCCACCCCGGCGTCGGCCATCCCAGGTGCGGCGGGCGCAGCCAGTTCCAGGCCGACGATGTCGGTCGCGAACCGGACGGCGGTGCCGAGGTCAGCGACGCCGGACCGGACGTAGGCGATGTCGGTGAGCGTGATCATGAGCAGCTCAGGCGTAGACCGGGGCCACGTCGATGTAGATCTGCCAGTCGCGGACCAGGTCCCCGTCGTAGACCAGGATGTCCGCGTTGGGCACGGTGACGGTCTTGCCGTCCTGGCGCCGGTACTCCACGTCGGCCTGCACGATGACCGTATCGCCGGACTCGAACACGTTCCTGAGGTGGTGGGTCAGGCCGTCGATCGTGGCGAAGAAGCCCGCCACTCCCTCCCGGACCGCGGCGCGCCCGGTGACCGGATCGGCGTTCCCGAAGCGGAAGGTCACGTCGGGGGTGAGATGGGCGACGAACTTGTCGGGGTCGAACGCGTCGATGTCCGCGAAGGTCTGGGCTACGTCTCGGCTCATGATGCTCTCCCTCATCGGAGGCCGGCGGGGCAGGACCGGCGGGCGGGTTCCGGGGGCCTCCGCAGAGGCCGGCGGAACGCCGTCCGGCCGAAAGTGTATGCAGTTCGAACTGTATGCAGTTCGCCCGGATTCTGCAATGGCGTTGCGGCTCAGGCCTCGGGTTCCTTGTTGGCCAGGAAGGTCTCCGGCGGCGGCGTGCCCCACAGGTGCGGGGGGACTTCCCAGTCACTGGCCACCCAGCAGTCGTCGATCTGGTCGATGTCGGAGAACCACTCGATCCAGGAGCCCCACGGGTCCGGGTTGTAGTGGAAGAAATTCGAGCCGATGGTGTGACGGCCCAGGCCCCAGCCGGGCTCGCGGCCCCGGGCACGCATCCGGTCGGCCCCGATCGCGATCGCGTCGATGGACGGCACCTCGAAGCTGGCGTGGTGGAAGCCGCGGTGCGAGCTGGCGATGAACCCGAAGATGTGATGATCACCAGGACCGGCGTTCAGGAAGGTGACCAGGCCGCGGATCCGGTCACTCACCCGCAGGCCGAGCACCTGGGTGTAGAAGTCGGTCATCTGCTGAGGCTGCGCGGTGAACAGCAGGGTGTGCCCGAGCCGGCGCGGGAGCACGTCCTGGGTGGCCTGCCGCCACTGGGCCACGCCGATCCGCTGCCGGCTGCCGCCCACGTTGAACAGCACCTCGTCGGCGGGGCGGGCGGGCGCCTGGGCCTCGTCGAGTAGTTGCACGGCGGTGCCGTCCGGGTCGCGGATCCACAGTCCGTCCTCGGTCGCGCCGGGCGGCGGCTCGATGACTGGCGTGCCGGCCTGGTCCAGCGCCTCGCGGACCGAGTCGAGTGACCCCGGGCTCAGCGTGAACGAGACGTGGTGCAGCCGCTTGGCCGGCGCCTGAAGGAGGCGGACCTGTTCCTGGGTACGGCCGGGGCACTGGGCGACCAGCGACCCGTCCTTCTCCCCGGTCTCCAGCCCGAAGTCTTGCAGGAACCCTTCGGCCACCTCGAGATCCGGCACTTCCAGCGCGTAGTGATGCAGCCCTGAAATCACGGCGCTTCCCCTTCCTCGTTAAACTGCATACAGTTTTGCAGAGATCTAGGCCCCTGTGAAGACCAGCACCGTGAAGACCAGCACCGCGAAGACCAGCACCGCGAAGACCAGCACCGCGAAGACCAGCACCGCGAAGGCCGGCCAGCCTCGCGGAAAGGAGCGCGCCGTGATTCCAGCGCCGGAGGACCGCGATCAGGTCGCTGAGGCGGCGCGCGTGCTGTCCGCCCTGGGGCTGGTCACCGCCTACGGGCATGTGTCCGCGCGCGCCGGGACGGCGATGCTGATCACGCCGGCCGCGGACCTGGCCACCGTCACCGGGTCCACCCTCGTCGAGGTTCCGCTCACGGCGGCGGCGCTGCCACCCGGCGCTCCCGCCGAAGCGTGGGCGCACCTGGCCCTCTACCGGGCCAGGAGCGATGCCGGTGCGATCGCCCGCGCCCAGCCCCCGGCCGCGTTCGCCGCGGCCGCCGTGGCCGCGGCGCTGCTTCCGCTGCACGGCCAGGCGGCGTGGCTCGGCGCGTCCGTCCCCGTGCACGGCAGCGCGCTGCTGCTGCGGTCGGCCGAGCTGGCCCGCTCCGCGGCCGGCCGCCTGCCCGAGGGTGAGGCGCTGCTGCTGCGCGGGAACGGTGCGCTCACGCTGGGGGCCACGCCAGGCATCGCGGTCGCCCGTATGTGGCTGCTCTCGGCGGCCTGCGACACGTTCCTCGCCACCCGGGCGGGCGGCCCGGTGAGTGGGCTGTCTGCTCAGGAGATCGCGTCGTGGCGCGCCGTCCAGGATGAACTTCTGCCCCGGCTGTGGCAGCATCTGCGCCGCCGCACCCTGGAGCGCGCCTGACCGGTGTCAGGTCCAGGCGGCGCTCACGTCCAGATGGCCGCGGGGATCCCGTCGCTGAAGACCTCCGGCGACGGGGGCAGGCAGCGCGCGGAGCCGCGGCTGACCCGCCGGGCGGTCCAGGCCGCCGCGGCCGCGTCGAGCACGTCGTCAACGCCGGCCTGCTCCCCGGCCAGGCCGAGGTCGCCGTCCAGGACAATGCCCGCCTGGGCGAGCAGGGTCCGGCGCTGGACCGCTCCGGCCCAGGTGTTTTTGCGTGACCGAAGTGGAGCGCCAGCCATCGCGGCGAAACTCAGCTCCGGGTGTACTTCCACGACCCGGGCCGGCGCCGGGCTCCCTGCCTGAACGGCGAAGCTCAGCTCCGGGTGGGCTCGCACGACCCGGGCAGGCGCCGGGTTCCCCGCCTGGAGCCACTGGTCGACGTCGAGGATCTTGGCTCGCAGGGCGAACGCCTGGCGCGAGAGGCCTTCCCCGGCCAGCCGCTGGTTCTCGGCCGCGGCGGCCTGATAGTCGGCCGCCTCCACCGCGGCGCGGACGGGCGTGATGAACAGGGAGGGCCAGCGCCCCTGGAGCTCTTTGCGGGCCAGCACGTCCGCGCCGCGCCGCCCGGCGTCCGCCAGGCCGATGGGAATGTCGATGGCGATGACCAGCAGTGGGCCGTCCGCGGCGGCCCGGTCGGCCAGTTCCCGTATCCCCGGCGCGAAATAAGCCCGCGCCTCCCCGCCGGCCAGGGCGATCCCGGCCCAGCCGGCCCGGCACGCATCCACGCCCAGCACCCGTCCGCTGCTCATCCAGCCATGCTCCCGCCGGCCGCGCCCCGGCCGGGCCTGGTTCCAGGATCACGCTCAAGAGGAGGCGCGACCTCGCGGGGTGGTGGTTCCCGGATGCCCGGCTGGGCGTGTTGGTCGTGGTGCAGGCGTCCCTGGAAACGGCGGACAGCCCCTCGTCGGGGGCTGTCCGGGAAGACCGGGGCGGGCGGGCCGTTTACAGGCCGCCGAGCAGGTCGCGCAGGGCCTGGGTGTAGGCGCCGAGTGCTTTCCGGCCGTGGCCAGTCAGAGCGACCGTGGTGATGGACACGGTCCCGTTCCTGTTCTTCTCGCTGCTGATGTAGTCGGCTTCTTCGAGCTTGCGCAGGTGGATGATCAGGTTGCCCGGGGTGAGCCCGATCATGTCCTGCAGGCGGGTGAAGGAGAGCGTGTCGCCGTCCGGCAGTGCCGCCAGCGTCGCGACGATCTTCAGCCGGGTGGGGACGTGGATCAGCGGGTCGAGTTCGTCGGCGGTCATGGCCGGGCCACGTCGCGGCGCTGCCGCCAGGCGATGGCGACGGCGTCGCTCATGAGCACGGCGCACAGGCCCACGCCGGCGACCGCCCACGACCCGGCCGGTCCGGCGAACGCGCCCACGACGCTGATAGCAGCGAGCGCGAGCCCGGTGCCGAACTGGCGCCAGTCGCCCCGGGCCGCACTGACGGCCGCCCAGGCCAGGCCCGGGACGATCAGTACCGTGGTCGGGTACCAGCTGTAGCTCACCCCGGCGACGGCCAGCCTCCACATGAGCAGGGGCACGGCGGCCCAGGCCAGCACCAAGATGGTGATCTCGACCGGGTGCAGCCGGGTTCTGCCGCGCACCCCGGCCATCGCGCGCTCACGAACCCCGACCGTGACGGCGAAGTTGAGGACGATGAACCCGATCAGGATGGGGATGTCCGCGCCCGTCGGGCCGCGGTAGGGGTGCTGTCCGCGCACGGTGAGCCAGATCCCCCCGAGGGCCGCCAGGACCGCGATCGCCCTGATCGCCAGGAGCCACGGCGGGGAGGGCGCAAACTTGCGGCGGGCCTGGTGGGTGGTCTGGTCCAGCAGGGCGGCGGCCTGCCGTGGGTCGAAGTTGCCGCCGTTGCCGGCGGAGGTGGTGCTGTCAGGTGCGGGGTTCACGGCGTCTCCCTCGATTGACTCTATGCCATAAAGTAGACGCTGCTTTATGGCGCAAAGTCAAGGGATCAGGCCAAGGAACTTTATGGCGTAAAGTCAGGCGGCCGGCGGCGCGGGATGGAGCCAGTACCGAGCCCCAGGATCGATGTGGTTGATGAGCCGCCAGATCGTTGACTCCCGTTGCGGGGCCAGGAGTTGCTTCAGATGGGCGTACTTCGCCGACACAGCGTGACCAGAGTGATACTTTCGGTTATCGAGTTGCCTGCCGTCCCCGTCCCCCGCGATCCACGGCTGATCCCTGCATGACGATGTTGTCCTGGCGTGCGGCCATTGCGGGCTGATGTGGGCCAAGCGAACGAGGAGGACACCGCGCATGAGCCTGCCATCGCGCCCCGGCCGAGCCGCCCCGTCCCGCCACCCGGGGGGCCGGGCCATGAGGGCGGCCGCGGCCGCCCTCGGTACGTTGCTCGCGCTCGCGGCCTGGGTGATCAGCCAAGCCGGGGTGGCGCAGGCCACCAGCCCGTGGCCGTCCGGCCACGGCACCCGGGTGCGGGAGGTCGCCTGGATTCAGGCGCCGGCCAGCGGGACGCTGCGCCCCGGGATGCAGGGAGCGGCGGTCCGGCGGTTGCAGCAACGGCTGGCCGAGCTGCACTATTACCCGGGCGCCGTGAACGGGCGGTTCGGCACCGACACCCTCGAAGCCGTCTGGGCGTTCAAGGAGGTGCAGGGGCTGCCGACGACGACCGGCGCCGATGACGTCGACCCGGCCATGCAGCGGGCACTGGCCCGTCCTCAGCTACCGCCCGTGCTGGTCCCCCAGGGGGGTGGCCTGCGCATCGAGGTCAACCTGCCGCGCGAAGTGCTGGTCCTCTACCAGCACCACCAGGTGGCGCTCATCAGCCATATCTCCGCGGGCGGGGGTTACTACTACCGCTGCCCCGGTGGCGGGACCTGCGGCCCGGCACTCACGCCGGACGGGAACTACCGGGCGCACTGGTTCGCCGGGGGCTGGCTGCACGTCCCGCTGGGCCGGATGTACAACCCGGTGTTCTTCATCGGCGCGAATTTCGCCATCCACGGCGACATTCCCATCCCGCTCCAGCCGGCCTCCCACGGCTGCGTGCGGATACCGGTTGACGTGGCGAACGTGCTGTACAAGCAGATCAGGATCGGTCCGGACCGCGGCACGCCCATCTACATCCGGGGCCGGGCGCCCGGCACGCAGATGCCGAAGCCACGGGCCGGGCGTAGCGCCCCCGCCGCGACGGCCCCGCGGGCGACCCCGACCCCACGGGTGATGGCCGGCCCCGCGCTGATCAAGATCCTGCGGGTCCCGGGTCTCGTGCTGCCCCGCTAGCGCGGGAGCCGCAGCGCGAGAGCCGCCGTGCCGGGGCTGCAGCGCCGGGAGCCGCAGTGCCGGAGCCGCCGGCGGCTCCGGGCTGGGCTGGCATACTCGGCAGCACGCGCCGGCCGGGCGGGCCAGGGGAGCTGCTGATGGGTGAGTACTTCGATCTCGGTGACTACTCCCGGCCGGTGACGACCTCCTCGCCCGGCGCGCAGCTCTGGTTCGACCGGGGCCTGGTGTGGGCGTACGGGTTCAACCATGACGAGGCGGTGACGTGCTTCGAGCGGGTGATCGAGGCCGACCCGCAGTGCGCGCTCGGGTACTGGGGACTGGCCTACGCGCTGGGACCCAACTACAACAAGCCCTGGGAGGCGTTCGGCCAGGCCGAGCTGGAGTCGTCAGTATCTCGGGCCTTCGCCGCCGCCCAGGCGGCCGCCGCCCGGGCCGGGAACGCGTCGCCCGCCGAGCGCGCGCTGGCCGGCGCCCTGGCCGCCCGGTACCCGTCGGCGGCCCCCGCCACGGACTGCAGCCCCTGGAACGCCGGGTACGCCGGCGCCATGCGCGAGGTGTACCGATCTCACCCCGACGACCTGGACGTGGCCGCACTGCTGGCCGACGCGCTGATGAACCTCACGCCGTGGGCGCTGTGGGACCAGTCCACCGGGCAGCCGGCCGCCGGGGCGGCCACGACCGAGGCCCGGGCCGTGCTGGAGCGGGCCCTGGCCCTCCCCGGAGGCCGGACCCATCCCGGGATCTTGCACATGTACATCCACCTGATGGAGATGTCGCCCACTCCCGAGGCCGCGCTCCAGGCCGGGGACCTGCTCCGCGACCTGGTGCCGGACGCGGGCCACCTCCGGCACATGCCGACCCATCTCGACGTGCTGTGCGGCGATTACGCGCGCGTCGTGTCGTCCAACACCGCCGCGATCGAAGTCGACGAGAAGTTCCGGGCCCGCCGGGGCGGGATGAACTTCTACACGCTGTACCGGGCGCACGACTATCACTTCAAGATCTACGGTGCCATGTTCCTGGGCCAGGCGCAGGTTGCGCTGGATACGGCCGACCAGCTGGCCGCGGACATCGCCGAGGACCTGCTGCGGGTCCAGGTCCCGCCGATGGCGGACTGGCTCGAAGGGTTCGTGCCGATGCGCATGCACGTACTGGTCCGGTTCGGGCGCTGGGCGGACATCATCGCCGCGCCGCTGCCCGCCGACGCGGACCTGTACTGCGTGACCACGGCGATGATGCACTACGCGAAGGGTGTCGCGCTGGCCGCGACGGGCCGGGTGGACGAGGCGGACCAGGAGCGCAGCAGGTTCGCAGCCGCGGTCGCCCGGGTGCCCGCCGAACGCATGGTGTTCAACAACACCTGCCAGGACATCCTCCAGGTCGCCGGGGCGATGCTGGACGGCGAGCTGGAATACCGCCGGGGACACTACGACGCGGCCTTCGCGGCGCTGCGGCGCAGCGTCGAGCTGGATGACGGGCTGCCCTACGACGAGCCGTGGGGGTGGATGCAGCCGGCCCGGCACGCCTACGCCGCCCTGCTGCTGGAGCAGGACCGGGTGGAAGAGGCCGAGGCCGTCTACCGCGCCGATCTCGGCCTGGACGGCACGCTGGCCCGGGCCTGCCAGCATCCCGGCAACGTGTGGAGTCTGCATGGTTACCACGAGTGCCTGACCCGGCTGGGCAAGCAGGAACAGGCGGGGATCATCGGGCAGCAGCTCACGCTGGCCGCCGCCCGCGCCGACGTGCCGGTCACCGCCTCGTGCTACTGCCGCCTGACCGCGGCCGCCTGGCCCTGAGCACCTGGTACTGGCCGGTCACGGTGACTCTGCGCTGGGCCACTGCCACTTTGGTACTTCGCGCAGCGGGTGCAGCTCGTCATCACTGCGGGCCAGGGAGTTCTGCATGGCCACGTGGGAGCCGAACTCGACGTGGGAGCGCAGCGCCTCCCGGAACGAGGGATCGGAGGGGAGCCCGGCCGTGTCCGCGGCGGCCATGTAGAGCTCAACGAACCGCTGGCGCTGCGGCTCACTGATCCGCAGCCCGCGGTGCACCTGGATCAGGTGCGCGAAGCCCAGCTGCCGGGTGAAGTCGTCCGGCCCCCCGAACGACTCCGCCTCGAACGCGGTGAGGTGATCGACGTGCTCCGGACGGCCCGCGCCGAACAGCGGCTGGAGCAGCGGATCCGCGAGCACGCTGGTGTAGAAGACATCCACGAAGTGATGCAGGGCCGGGGTGCCCCCGGCGTGCTGGAAAATAGTCTCCATGCTTACATGATTACACTTCCAGCCGGGGCCGCCGCGGGGTCCGCCACGCGCGGCGGTCGATCGGTGAGGGGTCAGGGAATTCAGGGGTGTCTGGCGCCGGGCTCGACGAACCATTCCCGGCCGAAGACCAGTCCGAAGAGCGGGGCCGGCAGCGCCACCATCGCCCGGGGCAGGTGCCGGGGCCGGCCCCGGCCGTCGCCCAGGAACGACTGGTGGGCGGCGAGGGCGGCCTGCTTCTGGGCGGCGAAGCGGCGCACCCTGACCCGGTGGGTGATCGCCGATCGGGGGCTGAACCCCGTCCGGATGTCCGCCGCGTCGTAACGGCCCACCACCCGCAGCATCCGCAGCAGGGTCAGGCACGGCACCTGGAGTTCTCGGGGCAGCGTCGCCTCCCAGACCCGGACGCCGCAGAGCGCGGCGGCCCGGGCGCCGACCTCGTGCACCCGCACGTGGTCGCGGTGCCCGTACCCGCCGTGCGGGTCATAGCTCAGCAGCAGGTCAGCGCGTTCGTCCCGGATCAGGGCGGCGAGTTTCGCGGCCGCCTCGCCCGGGTCGGCGCGGACGAAACGCGGGCGGTCCGGCGGGTCGGGAAACAGCACCGGCCCGTCCCCGCTGTCCGCGTAGCCCAGGTGCACGACCCGGGCCGCGCCCAGCTGCGCCGCGCTGGCCCGCAGTTCCGCGAGCCGATCGCGGGTGCCCGACCAGATACCCGGCCCGGTGGCCGGGCCCATGATCCCGTCCGTGGCTACCGCGATGACCACCCGGTGCCCCTCGGTGGCCAGCCGGGCCAGCGTGCCTCCGGTGAGCAGCACCTCGTCGTCGGGATGCGCGTGGAAGGCCACCACCGTCGCCATGCAGCCAGCCTGCCACGGCGGTCCGGCGGGGTCAGTTGATGGTGGAGTTGACCACCCGGGGGTGCCCGGCACTGTGGAAGAAGATGCCGGGGTATGGCCGGGTCCAGAAGACCGCGCTGGGGTTGTCGTGCAAGGTCGAGTTCTTGATGGTCAGCCAGCCGGTGTAGTTGTTGCTGACGTAGAAGATGGCGCCACCGCCCTCACGGGCGCGGTTGTTGCGGATGACCGTGCCCACGACCTTGAGCTTGTACTTGTCCCCGTCGGTGTAAATGGCGCCACCGCTGCCGCCGCCCGCGGTGCCGGACGCGGCCGGGTTCGCGCCGAAGCCGATGGCCCGGTTGTTCGTCAGCAGGCTGTCGGTCACCACCCACGACACGCCGATGCTGCTGAGCGCGCCGCCGTCGGAGCAGCGCCCGCCCGAGAACGTGTCGCGGGTGATGTACACCGGGCGGTTGCGGAACTGGGCCAGCGCGCGGATCGCGGCGCCGCCGAGGTCTGGCCCGGACTTGTAGCAGCGGTTGTTGAGGAAGCGGGAGTTGACCACCTTGAGCTGCCCGCCCAGGGCGAACAGGGCACCGCCGCCCCCGCCGCCGAACTGGCCACTGGGCGTCTGCCGGACTTGCGAGTTGCCGTTCTTCAGCGTGATGTTCTGCACGGCCAGCTGGGGCCACTGCTGGTTGTAGCAGTCCGAGGTGGTCCACTTCTGCTTCTTGTCGCAGGTGTTCATGTAGAGGATCTGGCGCTTGCCGCCGCCGCTGAGGGTGACCAGCCCGCCGCCGTCCAGCACGACCTGATGGCTGGTGTTCACGACCTTGGCCGTGGCGGTCATGGTGATGGTCACCTGGTTCGGGCCGCAGCTGAACGTGATGATGCCGCCGCGGGCCACGGCCTTGACTACGGCCGCGGAAGTGCAGCTCGCGGGCGTGCCGGTGCCGATGACGTGGTCCGGATGGCTGGTGTTCACCGCGGCGCCGGCCTGCGGGATGCTGGCGTGGCCGCCCGGGTTCCCGAAGTCAGGCAGGCGGTGGGCGGCGGCCTGGGCCGGCCCGGGGGTGCCGACCGCGCTCCCTGCGGTAGTGCTCGCCGAGGCGGTGGCCGCGGCCAGTCCGGTGACCGTTAGCGCCGCTCCGGCCGAAACAGCGATCAGGAACCCGCCAAAACTACCCGTGGGGCGCATGGCGCCTCATGCTAGCCCTGATGTTCAGGTTCATCCTGGGAAATCGGGTGGCGCCGGTCGTAGCGGCGAAAGCCCGGCAGCAGGCTGGCCAGCAGGGCGGCCCCGGCGATGCACGCCAGGCCGCCGGACACGATCGAGAACTGGGTCGACACCAGGGTGGCCACGGCCCCGGCCTCCAGATCGCCGAGCCGGGGACCGCCGGTGACCACGGCGATCTGCACTGCGGAGATCCGGCTCCGGTACTCCTCGGAGGTGGAGGTCTGCAGGATCGTCGAGCGGAGCACGGCGGAGAGCACGTCGGCCCAGCCGGCCAGCGCGAGCAGCGCCAGCGCGACCCACAGCACATGGACCAGCCCGAACGCGACGATGGCGGCGCCCCACACGCAGACGGCCACGATCACGGCCCAGGCCTGGCGGTGGACCCGCTCCAGCCAGCCGGTGGTCAGCGCACCGATCAGGGCGCCCGCGGCGGGCGCCGCGTACAGGTAGCCGAGCGTGCGGGCCCCGCCGTGGAACACCGAGACGGCCAGCGCCGGGAACAGCGCCCGCGGCATGCCGAACACCATCGCGTTGATGTCGATGAGGTAGGCGCCCTCCATCGCTTGGCGCCCGCGCAGGTAGCGCAGCCCCTCGGCGATGGCGCGAAGCCCGGGGCGGCCCGCTTCGGGTACGGGCGGGATGGCTGGCATGCGTGCCGCGGCCAGCGCGGTGAGCAGGAAGATGATGGCGGTCATGGCGTACACCCACTGCAGGTGCACGGCCTCGATCGCCAGCCCGGCCAGGGCGGGCCCGACCACCGAGCCCAGCTGGCCCACCGCCTGGGTGGCGGCGTAGGCGGGAACCAGGTGCCGGGGCGCTACGAGCGCGGGGACGGCGGCGTTGCTGGCCGTGGAGGACGCCCCGGCCAGACCGGCCGCGAGCGCGCTGACCAGGTACAGCGCGATCAGGGACGGGTGCGCGGCCGCCGCATTGACGGCCAGGCCGCCGCTGGTCAGCGCGAGCAGCGCCGACGCCACCAGGAGGATGCGCCGCCGGTCGAACGCGTCGCCGAGCGAGCCGCCGATGAGCGCCCCGGCGATCAGCGGCAGCAGCTGGGCCAGGCTGACCAGCCCGACCTGGAGCGAAGACCGGGTCAGCGTGTACACCTGGAACGGGATCGCGACCGCGGTGAGCTGGCTGCCGAACACCTCCACGAACTCGCCCGCGAACAGCAGCCGGAAACCGCGGGATTCACGCAACGGGCCGAGATCGATGAAGATCCGGTTCGGCACGGGGACCATGATGCCTGGTCAATGGGAGTCGGAGACGAGCAGGGTGCGCGCCACCGGGCGGGGTGGCAAGGTGTGGGCATGCCGTTAGACGGAGATGAGCCCCTGGATACCGGCGTTCCGCTCGATACCAACGTGCCGCACATCGCGCGGGTCTACGACTACTGGCTGGGCGGGAAGGACAACTTCGCCGCGGACCGGGAACTGGCGGAGAAGTTCATGGCCGCCGACCCGTCGGTGACGGCCGGGGTCCGCAGCAACCGCGCGTTCCTCGGCCGGGCCGTGCACTACCTGGTCACCGAGGCCCGCATACGTCAGTTCCTGGACATCGGCACGGGCATCCCGACCGCGGACAACACCCACGAGGTAGCGCAGCGCGTCGATCCGTCCGCCCGCGTGGTCTACGTCGACAACGACCCGATCGTGCTCATCCACGCCCGGGCGCTGCTGGCCAGCCATCCGGCGGGCGCGACCGACTACATCGACGCCGACCTGCGCGACGTCGGGACGATCCTGGCCGCGGCGGCCCGCACCCTGGACTTCAGCCAGCCCGTCGCCGTCATGCTGATCGGCGTGCTGCACTGCATCCCGGATGAGGATTATCCGGGCCAGCTCGTGGCCACGCTGATGGAGGCGGCGGCGCCGGGGAGTTATCTGGCGCTGTCCCATCCGGCCGCCGACATCCACGCGGACGAGATGGCCGCCGGGGCCGCGATGATGAATCGGGCCATGGCCGGGTCGATCACCTTCCGCACCCGGGCGCAGGTCGCCGCGTACTTTACTGGCCTGGACCTGGTCGAGCCGGGTCTGGTCTCCACCCCGCAGTGGCGCCCGGGGCCCGGGGTCAGGCCCAAGCCCCTGCCCGGCTGGGTGGGCGTGGCCGTTAAGCCAGCAGCCGGTCAGTCGCGGAGTCGGGCTGGCCGTCGAAATACTGGCTGAGGACCTGGGCGAATACCGGCTCGCCTGGATCGGCGCGGTGGAACAGGGTCATGGACGAGCGCAGTTTCTGCGCGTCCAGGCCGCCGAAGATCTGCTCCGCGCTGCGCCCGGTGACGCCGGTGAGCACCTGGGCTGAGCCGGTCAGCCGCGAGCCCAGCACCGGATGCCGGAGGTAGGCCCGGGCCTCATCGAGCGAGGAGATCGCGAACTGCTGGGCCATGGCGCTCCGGCCGAGCCCCGCGATCTGCGGGAACACGAACCACATCCAGTGGCCCACCTTGTGGCCCGCGCGCAGTTCCGCCACCGCCCGGTCGAAGGCCCCGCCAGCATCCTGGGCGGTCACGAACCGCCCCAGGCGGTACGGATCGTCCATCAGGCGGCCCGGCGATACTGCGGATCATGCGCGTTCACGTCAATAGCCTAGCCAGACCGGCCGGGCCATTCGGGGCAGCGAGGCGGGGCCGCGCCCTTCCCGGGCGCGGCCCCGCCTGCGCATGCTCAGGCGGCGGCAGACTGGTCTGCGATGGCCGCGTACTGGCGCTCGAGCGTCTTGGCGACACCGGCGCGCCAGCCTTCGGCGATGGACTGCGACATGGGGTCGGGGAAGATGTCCTCCTCGCCGTTCTCGACCCCGTCGGCAATGGCCCGCGCGACGGACTCCGGGGAGGCCTTGGGTATGTCAAAGCCCCGGGTCATGTCGGTGTCGGTGGGGCCGGTCAGGACGGCGTGCACGCTGATGCCGCGTCCGCCCAGGACGGCGCGCAGCGACTGGGTCAGGGAGAAGGCGGCCGCCTTCGAGATTGAGTAGGCCGGGGTCAGCGGCAGGGGGGCGAGGGCCATCGTGGACACGTTGTTGACGATGGCGCCACGGGAACGGGTCAGCTGCGGCAGAAACGCCCGGGTCACCGCGTAGGAGCCGAACAGGTTGACGGCGAGCTGCTGCTCGAGCGGGGCAGGATCGCTGAGGTCGTCGTAGAGCGCGATGCCCGCGTTGTTGATGAGGACATCGAGAGATCTGACCTGATCGGCGGCGGCCTGGATCTGCGCCGCGCTGGTCACGTCGAGGGTCAGCGGCGTGACCCGCCCATCCGGGTGGGCGAAGGGCTGGCGCGTGCCGGCGTACACCCGTCTCGCGCCTCTGCTCAGGGCTTCCTCGACCAGCGCCCGCCCGATGCCCCGATTGCCCCCGGTCACCAGAACTGCCTTGTCTGCGATGCTCACCATGATGACGATCTCCTTTGCCGAGGGCAGGGCCAGCAGGCCAGGCCCGTTTACTGCTACAGATCCGGGCCGCGGGTGAAACTCACTGCTGGCGCCCAAACCGCCGGGCGCACCCCGCCGGCCGATGACTTTCGCGGCCAGGCGGGATCTATACCAGTGCCGGGAGAGGTCTCGGCAGAGGTCAGGCAAGCCTGCCCGGGGCGGGCACAGGGGAGCAGTGATGCGATCAACGGCCACGGTGGAGCCGGGAGAACTCGTGCTGGGCGGCGGTAGCCCCGGCCCGGGTGGAGCGGCGGCCGGGGCGATGCCGGGCGGCGAGGACTTCGCCCGTCTCACCGATCCGTTGCGCCCTGAGCTGCTCGCGTACTGCTACCGGATGCTTGGCTCGGTGCACGATGCCGAAGACCAGGTGCAGGAGACCCTGGTCCGGGCCTGGCGGTCGTATGGCGAGTTCCAGGGCCGGGCGTCGCTGCGGACCTGGCTGTACCGGATCGCCACGAACACCTGCCTGCGGGCGCTGGAGAACCGCAGCCGCCGGCCGCTGCCGGCTGGCCTGGGCGGCCCGTCCACCGACCCGGACGGGCCGCTGGACGCGGCCCGGCCTGAGGTTCCGTGGCTCGAGCCCTTCCCGGACGCGCTGCTCGGCACCGAATCCGCCGATCCGGCTGCGATTGTGACGGCCCGGCACGGTATGCGGCTGGCCCTCATCGCCGCCCTGCAGTACCTGCCGGGCCGCCAGCGTGCCGTGCTGATCATGCGTGACGTCCTGATGTGGCGGGCGGCCGAGGTCGCCGAGCTATTCGGGCTCTCGACCCCGGCGGTGAACAGCCTGCTGCAGCGGGCCCGGGCGGGCCTGCGGCACGCTGCCCCCGTGCCGGACGAGATCCGCGAGCCGGCCGACGCCGACCAGCGCGCGCTGCTCGACCAGTACGCGGCGGCGCTCGAGAACGCCGACCTGACCGCCCTGATGCGGCTGTTGCGCGCCGATGCCGTGGTCGAGATGCCGCCGGTGCCCACCTGGTTCGCCGGCCATGCGCAGATCAGCCGCTTCCTGGCGGCCCATGTTCTCCGCGAGCCCGGCGACCTCCGGACGGTCCCGGCCGCCGCCAATGGCCAGCCGGCCCTCGCGGCCTACCGGCGCGGTCACGACGGCGTGTACCGGGCCCACGCGGTGCAGGTGCTCACCTGCACCGGGACGGGCGTCGCACGGATCGTCTCCTTCATCGAGCCGCGGCTGTTCGCGACGTTCGGGCTACCGCAGGAACTCCCCGCCGGCCGCCATGACGAGCGCTAGGGCCGCCGCCAGTCCCCGGGTGTCCTGAGCGAGGGCCGCGCCGGGATCAGGACTGGCCGGGGGGCAGGGGCGGCGGGCCGTCTGGCCCGCGGCCCCGGCGGAACTGGGTGGTGGCGACGGATATGGCGAGCAGCACCGCGCCGTACGGGCCGGCCACCCACAGTGGCCAGGGATACTGCAGGTGGCCGGTGGTGCCGCTGACCAGGACCCAGACCACCACGTTGACCGACACTGCCACCAGCCAGATCGTCCACAGCACCTTGAGCACGGCGGGCTGGCGGGCGAACACGCCGCGGTGGTCCGCCGCCGGGACCGGGGCGGGCGCCGGGACCGGGGCGGGAGCCGGCGCGGCCGGCCGGGCCGGGGCCGGGGTGGTGGTCTCGGGCAGGTCCCGGCAGAGCGGGACGAGGTCGCCGTGGGTCACCGCCTCGTACGCACGGCCCATCCGCTCGACGTACTCGTCCATCTTCAGCCGGCCATCGTCCAGCCCAGCGCGCAGCCGCTCCACGACGGCCTGGCGCTCCGCGTCCGAAGCCCGCATGTCCAGACGATCGTCCATGGCCGTCGCCTCCGCCCCGTAATCTGCTGCCCCTGAGCCCAGGATAGGGGGCGGCCCGCCCTCAGTCAGTCCCGGCGATGGGCCCGCAGGCAGGCGGGCGGCAGGACGCGTCGTACCCTCGGCACATGCAGTTCAGCCGGGACCTGCGGGATGATGTGATCACGGGCGACATCACCGTGTCCTTCCGCCTGTGGCGCCGGCCGAAAGTGAAAGCCGGCGGCTGGTACCCGGTCGGCCCGGCCCGCATCGAGATCGACTCGGTGGAGCTGATGCCGTTCGCCTCCATCACCCCGGCCGACCTGCGCCGCTCCGGCGAGCCGGACCTGGAATCGCTGCGCAGGCGCGCGGCCCACGCGGGACCGGTCACCGACGAGACGCTCCTGTACCGGGTGGAGTTCCATCTGGTCGAGGAACCCGGAGGCTAGTGCCTGGGTCTGAACGACGCCGAGTCTGGCCGGATCAGTGGCGGGCGAGCAGGGGTATCAGGACGCGTGCGTTGGGGCTGCCCCAGCCGGTGACCGGGTCCCAGCCTGGCGCTGCCCGGTAGCCCTGGAATGTCTTCGGCGGGAATTTCGCGGTGTTGCTTCCCGCCGTGATGTCGTGGAACGCCTGGTGGTTCCGGGGGCCGCGGGCGATGCGGTAGAGATCGGGGTTGACGAAGCCCAGATGACGGCCGGCGTACTGGTCGGCCAGGGCGATTATTCCGGCCCAGATCGGGGCGCTGGCACTGGTGCCCCCGCTGTTGCGGATAGAGATCTTGCCGCCGCCCTCGCTGATGACCAGCGCCATGCCGGTGTGGCCACTAGCGTCGGCGGAGACGTCAGGCAGCCCCCGGGTGGCGCCCATCCCAGGCACGCCGGCCTGGTACCCGGGGCGGGCGAACACGCGGCTGAATCCGCCGCCTGAGGCCTGGAAAGCCGATCCCGGGTCTCCGAATGGGAGGCCCCACGCGGACTCGCTGATATAGGTGCCCGTCTTGTGGCTGGCGGTCAGAGACGTGCCGCCGGCGGCGAGCACGAGCGGGTCGGAGGCGGGCAGGTTGGCCTCCTTAACCGGGGTGA
>DASQRM010000178.1:0-24784 GCA_035642895.1 Streptosporangiaceae bacterium
AAGCTGGTCTCCTAGTGATCATGATTCCTTCCTCACCGGGCCGGCGGTCCGGCCGCGGTGCGTGCCCGGGGCTGGCCCCGGGCACGCACCTGGTCACCTGGGCTGAGTCATCCTGGCCGGGTCACTTCGACCGGAGGTGCAGCAGCACCTGCCCCTGGTCCGGGTACGCGTACGCGGCCGGCTGGGCATACGGGTTGCTGGGGGTGGGCCAGCCAGCGATGTTCGAGTCATTCCACTGGTACCAGTCCACCGCCTGCACCACGGGGATGATAGGCAGCTGGCCGAGCATGACCCCCTGTATCTGATTAATGATCGAGTGCTGCTGCGGCACCGACGTGGAGGACGCGAACTGGGTGAACAGCTTGTCCACGGCCGGGTTGTTGTAGCGCTCGTAGTTGGTCGCCGCCGTCTTGCCGATCGGCGCGGTGCCCGCCGAGTCCAGCCAGTTCCGCAGCTCGTAGTACGGGCTGGGGCCGAACGTCTGCTGGTCGTAGTAGGCGAGCTGGAACTTGCCGGTGTACAGCGCCGCGGTGAAGTCGGTGTTGGTCAGGTTGGATGGCGTCACCTGGATGCCGACCGCCTTGAGGTTCTGGGACACCACCTGCATGGAGGCCACCCAGTCGGAGTAGTCCCCGATGTTGATGCAGGTGAAGGAGAGCTTCTGGCCCTTCGAATTGACCATGATGCCGTCCGAGCCCATGTGGAAGCCGGCCGAGGTCAGGATCTGCTTCGCCTTCGTGGGGTTGTAGCCGTAGTTGTACTTGCTGGCCTGCGAATGGTCGAGCCAGCTAGAGAACGTCGGCGTGACGATGCCTGACTGGTTGGCGGGTGGCTCATATCCGGACTCGCCGATCGAAGAGACCTTCTCCCGGTCGATCGCGTACGAGATGGCCTGACGCACCTTGACGTTCTTGAGCAGAGGGTTTGTCAGGTTCGGCACCACCGAGACGTTGACCGTCGGCGGGAACCAGTAGTGGTGGTTCGGGCTCTTGGCCGTGTAGAACGACTTGATCGACGGGATGTACTGCGAGCCCCACTGAGCCTGGCCACTGGCCAGCTGGTCGTTGGCGGTGTTGTTGCTGGTGAACGCCGGGTACTGCACCTTCTTGATGTTCGGCAGGCCGGGCTGCCAGTAGTTCGGGTTGGCCGTGTAGGTGATGTTCTGCTTGGTGCACGGGTTCACCTTGTACGGGCCAGTGCCCACCGGGTTGGGATCCGCGAAGGACACCGGGTTCTTGATCTTCGACCAGACGGCCTCCGGCACGATCGGCGTCTGGCCGGCGATGTAGTAGAAGGCCGGCACGGCCGGGTGCTTGAACGTCATGACCACCTGGTTCGAGCCGGACTGGGTCACGCTAGACAGCACCGACCAGTCCCCGGTCAGGTCCAGCGACGGGTTCTTCTTGAGCAGGTTGAAGGTGTACACGACGTCCTTGGCCGTCATGGGCGAGCCGTCGTTGAACTTGACGCCGTTGCGGATGGTGAACGTCAGCGACTTGTTGCCCGACCCCCACTTCCAGGAGGTGGCCAGCATGGGCGTGGTGTGCCCGCTCTGCAGTGCGTTCTGGTAGACCAGCGTCTCGTAGACGAAGCCCACCGAGAGCAGCGTGTCCGACCCGTTGAACGGACTGAAGCCGCAGGTCCACAGGGCGCCGTTCTCGTTGGAGATGGTGACAGCGTTCGTTGCGTTCGACGTGCCGCTGCCGTTGCCACCGCCCTTGCCGGCGCTGCAGGCGGCCGCGAGCAGGCCGACCGCGACGAGGGCCCCGATTGCCTTGAGGCGTCTCATGACTGAAGCCTTTCGGTTTGTGGATGGGAATGTTGGGTTACCGGGGCGCCGTCGACGGCGCCATCTGCCCGGGCGGTGTCCGTCCGGACGTTATCTGCGTGCGGGGCGTTGTCTGCGGTGCGGGCCCGGCCCGGTGGGGGGTCGTTGTCTGCGTCCGGTGCGAGGCTGATGTCCGCTCCGGCGGCGTCCGCGGCCAGGGCCACCGCGCCGATCAGCGGTGCGTCGGCGGGGAAGCGGGCGATGACGAGTTCGGGCGGGAACGGGGTGCCCGCCTTCAGTGCCTGCTCCAGGCCCGGCCGCAGCCGCTCCCAGGACCGGACCAGGCCGCCGCCGACCGCGATCCGGGCCGGGTTCACGCTAATGGCCAGGTTGACCACATGGAATGCCAGTTCGGTAACGAATTCGCTGACCAGGCGGTCCAGCCCGGGCTCGGCGTCAGCCGCGCTGAACACGTCGGCGGCGGCCATCGGCTGGGGCGCCCGCCGGGCCAGGGCCTGGCCGCTGATCATGTCCTCCAGCGGGACCCGGGCCTCGAGCGGGAGGCCCACATCAGACAGAGCGCGAAGGTTATAGCCGATCTCACCGGCGGCGCCGTGCGCGCCCGCGACCACCTGGCCCCCGATGACCAGGGCGGTGGACAGCCCGGTGCCCAGGTTCAGGTAGACCGCCGGGTCGTAGCCGGCCAGCGCGCCCCAGCGCACCTCAGCCTGGGCCGCCGCTTTGGCGTCGGTGGCCATCCGGATCGCCGCCCCCGGGAACGCGGCCCGCAGTTCGCGCCCGAACGGGAGGTCACCCCAGCCGCTGATGGCGGGGGCCAGGTCCACCCGGTCCTCGAACGGGATCCCGAACGTCGAGACGCCGGCGGCCGCGAGGGTGGCTCCGGGTGCCACGCTCTCCAGGAGGTCGCGGGCGGCCTGCACGCCCCGGCCGAAACTGGCCTGGGCACCGAGTTCGCCGCCGCTGCCCACCGTGGCGGAACCCAGCCTGGTCCCGTCCAGGCTGCAGACCGCAACGGCAATTTTGGTGCCGCCGAAGTCGAGCCCGAGAATGACGGGAGACCGGAGCATGGCGCCTGCCTGGGATAACTCGGCTTATATGACGTCCTTGCGGAAGATTGTTAGGACAGTATCCTAACTATCTAGGGGCCACAAGCCCGCTCTGAGAAGTTCGTCCGGCCACCCGCCCGGGCACCACCCGGGGGCGGCCGGGCCGGTCAACGCCGGCCCGTCTGGGCCGGTCCCGTGCCGCTGGCGGGCGGTTCCTGCGGTCGTTGCGGGGGCGGTTCCCGCGGCGGGGAGCGGGCGCTTCCCACGGCGGTGGCGGGCGGTTCCTGCGGTCATGGCGGGAGTGGTTCCCGCGGTGATGCGGCGGATTCCGCAGTGGTGCGGGACGATGATGCGGGAGGTGGCGGTGACAGTGACGTCGGCTGGCGGGCTGGATGGCGCGGCGCCTGGGCTGGATGGCGCACCGTCTGGCGTGGCCAGCTCGCTGTCCGCGGCGCGTCCCCCGCTCATCCGGGCCATGAACGAGCAGCTGCTGCTCGGCCACATCCGCGACCTTGGCGCCGTCTCCCGGGCCGAGCTGGCCCGGCTGTCCGGGCTGTCCAAGCCGACGGTCTCACTCGCGCTGGCCGCGGTGGAGCGGTCCGGCCTGGTGCGGGTGGCCGGGCAGCGGACCGGGGTGCCCGGGCGGTCGGCCCGGCTCTACGAGGTCCGCCCGGAAGCGGGCTACGTGCTCGGCCTCGATATCGGGCACAAATACGTGCGGGGTGCCCTGGCCGACCTGGCCGGCGGCATCCTGGCCGCATCCACCATCCCCTCGCGGGCCTCCAGCGTGCGCGGCCGGGTCGGCGAGCTGATCCGGCTGGCCGACGACATGTGCGCGCAGGCCGGGGTGCCCCGGCAGGCCGTCACCCAGACGGTCATCGGCAGCCCCGGTGTCTACGACCCGCGGCGCAACTCGATGGCCCTGACCGGCGGGCTGCCCGGCTGGGACCGGCCCGCGGTCCTGGCCGACCTGCGGGCGGCGTTCGGCCAGTCCCTGGTGGTCGAGAACGACGTAGACGCCGCGGCCCTCGCCGAGCGCACCCATGGGCACGGCCGGGACGCCGACAGTTTCGCGTTCGTCTCGGTCGGCAGCGGAATCGGCATGGGCCTGGTGGTCGGCGGCCGGCTGCACCGGGGCAGGCACGGCGTGGCTGGGGAGATCGCCTACCTGCCGATCTCCGGCGGCCAGGGCGCTGACCCCGGCGATGCCCGGCGCCGGGGCCCGCTGGAGGCCGCGGCGTCCGCTCCGGCCGTGGTCCGCGCCGCGCGCCGGGCCGGCATGCGGGGCCAGGTCTCCGCACGGCGGGTCTTCGAGGCCGCGGCGGCCGGGGACGAGCGGGCCGCCGCCGTCGTGGCCGGGGAAGCCGAGATAGTGGCCCGGGTGCTGTGCTGCGTGGTGACCATCGTCGACCCGGCCCTCATCGTGCTGGGCGGCGGGGTCGGCCAGGCCCCGGGCTTCGCGGCCGCGGTCACCCGCGAACTCGAGCAGATCGCCCCGGTCATGCCGGAGGTCCGGGTCAGCGCGCTGGGCACCGACGTCGTGGTGCACGGCTGCCTGGCGGCCGGGGCGGAGCTGGCCTGGAAGCAGCTCACCGCGACGCTGCCCGCGGTCCTCGGGCCGGAGAACGGGTCGCAGGTGCCGACCCAGGTCCTGAACGCCTGAGCGGACGGAACGGGCGGAACGGGTACGGGTCTCGGAGCGGACCCAGGGGGCCCCCGGCCCAGGCGGCCCGGCCTAGGGCGGCCCGGCCTAGGGCGGCCCGGCCCAGGCCTGCTCGGGACGGAGCTACTTGGTCCGGGACGCGGCGAAGTAGGCGCTCGATACCTTCTGCCATAGCAGTACGACGGCGCCCAGCCCGGCCAGCCAGACCAGCAGCGAGAACACGCGGCTCAGCGCGGGCTCGGCCTGGCGGAGGCCGGCCAGCACCGACAGCGTGTCGAGACCGAAGAACACGGTGGCGGTGATCCGCGCCCAGTTCTTCCCGGCCTTGTTGGCCCGGGCCATCCACAGCCACAGCCCGATCCCGATCAGGCCGAACACGATGGCCACCACGACCGCGGCGACCTCGGCGTTATGCAATTTGGTCGCCGTGAGTGTGGGGTCCGCGTTGTGGATCGCGGTTCGCAGGCTGCCGACGGTCGCCAGCGTGATGATCAGGCTGATCGCGCTGATCGCGGCGCCCGCGTACATGAGCCACACGGCGTTCACGACCGGGGGTGGCGGTGTAGGGCGAACCGGCTCGGGCTCTGCCCCGCCGGTGGGATAAGGCTGATACATGACTGCTCCTGGATGAACTCCCGACAGGCGCGCCGAACGGCTAATCACGGTCACCGGGCCGGCAGCGCACCGAGCTTAGCCGGGTAGGTCGCCCTGTGCCTAGGCCAAATGACTGCGGCGCGCGCAGCCAGCAGCCGGGCCGTCCAGATCGTGGGGCCTGATCAGGCGTTGAGGGTCAGGCGTTGAGGGTCAGGTATTGAGAGGGTCAGTGTTGAGGGGTCAGGTGTCAGGGTGCAGTAGCGCCCAGACCACCTTGCCGCCTTCGTCGAGCAGGTGCCAGCCCCACCGGACACAGCACGACTCGACCACGTTCAGGCCGCGGCCGTTCTCCGCGCAGGGTCCGGGCTCGCGGAGCACCGGGATGCCGGTGCCCGGGTCGGTGACCATGCACATCACGTAGGGGGCCTGGCCCAGCAGCCGCAACCGGACCGGGCACTCGCTCGTCACCGGCGGTCCGGCGGGAACGCCGTGGCGCAGTGCGTTCGTCACCAGTTCGGAGACCACCAGCCCGGCCGTGTCGGCCAGGTCCATCAGGCCCCAGTCACTGAGGACGGCGCGGGTGAAGTCACGTCCCGTCTTCACTGACGCCGCGACCGGCCACAATCCGCAGGTCGCAGTGGGCTGAGAGGCGGCCAGTTCGTCCAGCATCGCGACCGGAGGACGCAGTCTGCTGGCGTAGCGCATCCCGGTGGGCTCTCCGGCGGAGAGGACCCACTCATGGCCCACGCTCATGACCTCCGTCTTGACTGGCGAGGCCGCCCGGTGTGGGGTCATCGGGTTCCCGTCTGTCTCCTGGTACTTAGTCGTGCGTGTGGCGCACAAGCGCTATCATCGCCTATGTACCTTGCAAGCGCAAGGGCGGATGCACGTGCAGATGAAAGTGCGGGACGCGCGTGCGAACCGCAGGAAGGGCCTCAACGGGAGGAGCTGCTGGAGGATTCCTGAGACAGATTCCAGGGGGATGGCGTGATCTCAGTTCAGCCGGGAAGCGGCCCGACGGTCCTTCGCATCCTTCTCGGTTCTCAGCTGCGGGGGCTGCGCGAGGCAAAGGGGATCACACGCGAGGAGGCCGGGTACGCGATCCGCGCATCCGGTTCCAAGATCAGCCGCATGGAGCTCGGACGAGTCGGCTTTAAAGAGCGCGACGTTGTCGATTTGCTGGAGATGTACGGCGTCAGCGATGAGACAGAACGAGCCAGCCTTGTGGCCCTGGCCAGAGAGGCGAATTCGCCTGGCTGGTGGCATAAATACGGGGATGTTCTGCCGGACTGGTTCCAGGTGTACGTGGGCCTGGAGGAAGCCGCGGCACTCATCAGACTTTATGAGGTGCAGTTCGTTCCGGGCCTGCTCCAGACGCCGGACTACGCACGGGCAGTCGTGGCCCTCGGCCAGCCCAGCGCTTCGGCCGAGGAAGTCGAGCGCAGGGTGAGCCTGCGGATCGCCCGGCAGGAACTGCTCCGCAAATCAGGGGCCCCGACGTTGTGGGCCGTGGTTGATGAAGCGGCGCTTCGGCGGCCGATTGGTGGCGGGGAGGTGATGCGGGCGCAGCTCGAGCGGCTGCTCGAGGTGACCAAAGAACCCAACATCACACTCCAGGTAGTGCCATTCAGTTCAGGTGGCCATGCGGCCGAAGGTGGTGCGTTCACGATTCTCCGGTTCCCGGAGGCCGACCTTCCGGACGTGGTGTACGTGGAGCAGCTGACCAGCTCCCTCTACCTGGATAAGCGCGACGACGTGGAACGGTACACCGAGGTCATGGAGCGCCTCAGTGTCGAGAGCGAGTCGCCTGAACACACCACAGAAATCCTGAGCGGGATGCTTAAGGAAGTCGATAGATGAACACATACAACGGAATGCCTGCTACCGACTTGGTTGATGCTTGCTGGCGCAAGAGCAGCATCAGCAACTCGCAGGGGACCTGCGTAGAGCTGGCCCGCCTCACCGGAGGCGAGTACGCCGTCCGGAATTCACGCAACCCCGATGGCCCCGCCCTCATTTACACGCGCGCCGAGATCGCCGCCCTGATCGAAGGCGTGAAGCAGGGCGAATTCGACGATTTGCTGGTCTAGGACCAGGCCGTTTTTCCGCGGGTAATGCCAGGCCGTTGGTGCGGCCGCCCGGCGCCGCGGAGAGGGGCCGCCGGCCGCTGTGTTCCTGCGCGACGCGGCGGCCGGCGCATTTATGCCCCCCGCGTGCCCAGTCAGCCCAGTCCGCGTGACACGGCCCGGCCGCCGCCAGATCGTCCCGGGCCCGCATTCAAGATCGGTCCTCCATGATCAACTCCACTTTTCCCGGATTCCGAGTGCCCATATCCCCCTAAATCGCCCATCGGGACGCACGTCACGCGGGAAGAGTGCCGCGAGCGAGCGAGTGCGCGACTGATGATGTGACCGTTGGGACTGGTGGGACGGTTCATGTGCGGGAACCGGGCGCCGGGAGGGACAGGACCGCGGGCGCCGGGAGGACAGGACCGCGGGCGCCGCTGGCGGGCCCGGCCGGCGGACGGGGCGGGCGCGGGGCGGACGGGGCGCCCGATCGCGCGGGTTAGAGTCCTCACGTGGTTCAGACACAGGAGGAGCTTGGCCCCGTCCAGCTCACCAAGCGGCTGCTGGTCTGGGAGATAGTCATCGTCTTCGCGCTCTCCCTGGGCGGCAGCGCGCTATTCGCGATCATCGACCTGATCGCCTCGCTGACGGCCAACAAGGCGCTCAACAAGCAGCAGGCCTTGATCGTCGGCTCCCTCGCGCCGGGCCGCCCGTGGCTGGACCTCGTCCTGCAGCTGGCCAACCTGCTTATCGGGCTGGCTCCCGTGGCCCTCGTGTGCTACCTGCTGGTCCGGGAAGGCACGACGCCGTCCGCTGCGATCGGCCTCGACGCCCGCGAACCCGGCCGCGACCTGGCCAAGGGCGCCGTCCTCGCGGCGGTGATCGGCGGCTCGGGGCTGCTCCTCTACATTGCCGCGTTCAAGCTCGGCCTGGCCCTGAACGTGGTCCCGGAGAACCTGCCCAACGTGTGGTGGCGCATCCCGCTGCTGATCCTGCAGGCCGCGCGGGACGGGGTCCTGGAAGAGATCCTCGTCCTCGGCTACCTGCTCCGCCGCCTGGACCAGCTCGGCTTGTCTCCGGCCCGGGCTATCGCGATCAGCGCGGTGGTCCGCGGCTCCTACCACCTGTACCAGGGCTTCGGCGGTTTCCTCGGCAACGCCGTGATGGGCGTGATCTTCGCGCTGCTCTACCTGCGCTGGAAGCGGGTCACCCCGTTCATCATCGCGCACGGCCTGATCGACACGGGCGCCTTCGTCGGCTACGCGGTCCTGCACGGCCACGTGTCCTGGCTCCCCTAGCCTCGTGCACCGCGCTGATGGGAGACCCGGCGGCGTCAGCGGGCCAGGCTGGGGATGACCAGGGCGCCGGGGAGTTGCGCGACCGCCGCGCCGGGCAGCACCAGCTTCGAGCGCCGCAGGCCGCTGCCGATCACCACCGCCGGGGCCTCGGCCACCCGCGCATCGACCAGGATCGGCCACCCCGCGGGCAGGCCCACGGGGGTGATCCCCCCGTACTCCATCCCGGTCTCCGCCACCGCCACGTCCATCGGCGCGAACGACGCCTTGCGCACGTCCAGCTGGCGCCGGGCGGCGCCGTTGACGTCGGTCCGGGTGGTGGCCAGCACGACGCAGGCCGCGAACCTCGTCTCGCCGTCGCGGCGCCCGCTGATCACCACGCAGTTGGCCGATTCGGCCGGGTCCACGCCGTAGCGTTCACAGAACGCCGCAGTGTCGGCCAGCGCGGGGTCGATCTCCGCAACCCCCGTGGCGTCACCCGCCAGCGTGCCCTCCAGCCCGGCCAGCGCACCGGCCACGGCCGGGGCGAGCAGGTCCGGCCGGTCCCGGGCCGGGACTACTTCAAGATCACCCATGGTCATCTGCACCCGGCTATCCTGCCACCATGCCTGAGCCCGCCGCCGCGCCGGGCGCCGCAGCGCCCGGGCCCGCAGCGCCCGGTGACGGCGCGGCCGCCGGCCCCCCCACCACCCAGGACTACTCTTCCGCCGGGCAGACCACCCGGTACCTGGAGCGCATCGCCGAGCTCAACCCGCTCCTCGGCGCGGTCACCACGGTCAGCCCGGACGCCCTGCGTGAGGCCTCCGCCCGCGACCAGGAAGGCCCCGCCTCCCGCGGTCCGCTGCACGGCGTCCCCGTCCTGGTCAAAGACAACATCGACGTGCGCGGCCTGCCCGCCACCGCGGGCTCGCCCGCCCTGGGCGACGCGGCGGACCGGGGCGACGCGTTCCTGGTCACCCGGCTGCGCGAGGCGGGCGCGGTGATCCTCGGCAAGGCGAACCTGTCGGAGTGGGCCAACTTCCGTTCCTACCGGTCCACCAGCGGCTGGAGCACGCTGGGCGGCCAGGCCGCCAACCCGCACGCGCTGGACCGCAATCCCTCGGGGTCCAGCTCCGGCTCGGGCGTGGCCGTGGCGGCCGGCTTGGCTCCGCTGGCGGTCGGCACCGAGACCGACGGCTCGATCGTCTGCCCGGCGAGCGCCTGCGGGGTAGTGGGCATCAAGCCCACGCTCGGCCTGGTCAGCCGGAACGGGATCGTGCCCGTCTCGTCAGCCCAGGACACCGCGGGCCCCATGGCCCGGACCGTTGCGGAGGCCGCCGCGCTGCTCGGGGTGCTGGCCGGGCCGGATCCGGCTGACCCGGTGACCGCCGCCGCCGCGGGCCGGCCCGCCGACTACGCGGCCTTCCTCGACGCCGGCGCGCTGGCCGGCGCCCGCCTCGGCGTGTGGCGCGACGGCTGCCCCGAGGCCGGTGACGCGATCATGGCCGTCCTGGACACGGCCCTGGACGTGCTGCGGGACCTCGGCGCGACCGTTCTCGACCCGGTCGAACTGCCCGGCGCGGCGGGTATCAGCGACCCGGAATGGGTTTCGTTGCTGCATGAATTTAAGCGGGAAATCAACGGGTTCCTGCGGGCGGTGCCCGGCCATGCGCCGCGGTCGCTGGCGGAGCTCATCGACTTCAATATCCATAACGGCCCGTCCGTGCTCGCCCACTTCGGCCAGGAAATCTTTGTCCAGGCGGAGGCCACCAGCGGGGATCCCGTCGATCCGGCCGCCCTGGCCGCGCGGGCGGAGGCGGCCAGCCGGGCCCGGGAGGCGCTGGACGGTCCGCTGACCAGCCGCCGGCTCGACGCCATCGTCACGCTGACCGCGAACCCGGCGTCCCTGACCGACTACGTGCTGGGGGACAACGGGGTGTTCCACACCTCAGGGCCGTCCGCGGTGGCCGGCTATCCGGCTATCTCGGTCCCGGCGGGCCAGGTCAGCGGGCTGCCGGTGGGCCTGTCGTTCCTCGGCCCGGCGTGGAGCGAGCCGGCCCTGATCGCCCTGGCCTACGCGTTCGAGCAGGCGTCTCAGGCGCTGAGCTGGCCGTCTCTGCAGGCCACCGTGCCGGCCTCCGGGCCGGCCGTCGCGGCGGGCCACCCGGCCGGCCAAGGGGAGCGGCAGAGATAACCTGCGCTCATGGACTCCTGGCGTGGCGTAAGCATTCCTGAGCTGCCGGGGCACGGCCCCGAGCCCCTTGTGTTCGACACCTCCTCCGGCGAGCTGGCGGTCGCCGCGGCCGGGCCGGACGCCACGCTGTACGCGTGCGGGATCACCCCGTACGACGCCACCCATATTGGGCATGCCGCCACCTTCATGGCCTGGGACTTGCTGGTCCGCGCCTGGCGGGACGCGGGTCATCACGTGACCTACGTGCAGAATGTGACCGACGTGGACGATCCGCTGCTGGAGCGGGCGGCCCGGGACGGTGAGGACTGGCGCGAGCTGGCCGACCGCGAGATCGACCGCTACCGGGCCGACATGGCGGCCCTGCGGGTGCTGCCGCCCACCCGGCTGGTCGGCGCGGTCGAGGCCCTCGGCGTCATCGAGCGCTTCGCCGGCCGCCTCGCCGAGTGCGGGGCCCTCTACAGCGTGGACCGGGACGAGTACTTCGTCCGGGCCAGCGACGAGGCGTTCGGGTCGGTCTCCGGGCTGGACCGGGACGAGATGCTGGAGCTGTTTGCGGAGCGCGGCGGCGATCCCGGCCGTCCCGGCAAGAAGGATCCGCTGGACGCGCTGGTCTGGCTGGCGGCCCGGCCGCACGAGCCGGCCTGGGCGTCCCGGTTCGGCCAGGGGCGGCCCGGCTGGCACGTGGAATGCGCGGCGATCTCCACCGAGTACCTGGGCACCACGTTCGACATCCAGGCGGGCGGCACGGACCTGATCTTCCCGCACCACGAGATGACCGCCTCGCATGCCCGGGTGGCGCTCGAGCCGGACGCGTTCGCGCGGCACTACGTGCACGCGGGGATGGTCCGCCTGGACGGCGAGAAGATGTCCAAGTCGCTCGGCAACCTGGTGTTCGTGTCCCGGCTGCTGGCCGACGGCCACGACCCGATGGCGGTCCGGCTGGCTATTCTGGCGCACCGTTATCGTCACGATTGGGACTGGACGGACGCCGGGCTGTCCGCCGCCGCAGGGCGGCTGGCCCGCTGGCGGGAGGCGGTCCAGGTGGCCGGGGCGGCCGGCCCTGGGTCTTCGGGCCGCGGCGAGGCCGTGCTAGCTGCGATGCGGGAGCGGCTCGCCGACGACCTCGACGCCCCGGGAGCGCTGGCGGTCGTGGACGGCTGGGCCGAGGACGTGCTCGCGGGCGCGTCACCGCCGGCGGACTCCGGGGCCGATCTGGTCCGGGACGCCGTGGACGCCCTGCTCGGCGTGGTCCTCTAGGTCGGCCGCTCAACGATCCGTTAGCTCGGGATCAGCCTGACCACGATACGGCGCCTGGAACGCCATCCTGCCGCCCCTGCCGGTCCCGCACCCTCGGCCGCCTCCCCCCGTCACGCGCTCGCGCTGAACGGTCAATTTCTGACACATGACACCCCATTTTGACCGTGATCATGGAGGTGGCGCCGCGAGGCAGGCCCTCCCGGTCTGGCCGTGGGCGCGATATCGTGATATCGGTAGGCGATATCGCACGCCTCGCGTCAGGAGCCTTCGATGACCGGTATCCCCCCGGACCCGCCGGATCCCCCGGACCCGCCGGACCCGGTCGACCCGCCCGAGCCCCCGGAGCCCGCTAACCCGCCAGTACCGCCCGGCCCCGTCGAGCCGCCGATTCCGGCCGGCACCTTCGAGCCGGACGACCTGGAACCGTTCGTCCCGGCGGAGTCCCCGGCCGATGCCGACGCCACGGACGCCTCGCGGTTGCTGGTCCAGGCCGTCGGGCAGCTACCTCCCGCGGACCGCGACCGGGTATACGCGTGGTTGCTGCGGACTGGGTTCCGGCCGTCGCCGGCCGGGGTGCCCGGCCCGCTGGCCCGCCGGCTCGGCTGGGAGCTGGGCCGCCAGCAGGGGGTCCAGACGCAGACCCGGGAGTGGGGCGCGGCCGTGGTGGCCGAGCTGGTCCGCGGCTCGTCGTCACAGGCTCAGCAGATGGTGCCGGTCCGGTTCTCCGCCGACCAGCATGCCCGGCTGCGGGCCTGGTGCGGCGAGCATGGATTCTCGATGGCGACCGTGATCCGCGGGCTGGTGGACCGCTTCCTGGAGAGCCAGCAGCCCGAGCGCGGCTGAGCTGGCCCGGTCGAACTGAGCCGGTTTGAGCTGGCCCGGTTGAGCTCGGCGAGGGCTTAGCCTCGCGGCGCGACGTCCACCCGGCGCAGCGACTGCTGCCCCCGCTCCAGTTCCACGGCCAGGGTGAGCCCGGCGTGCTCGCCGTCGAGCTCGATCGCGGTGCTGGTCTGCCCGTTGCCGCCGCAGAATGCCCCCGGCCGGCACGCTCCCGCCCAGGCCCGGGCCATCCTCAGCTGGCGGAGCAGCAGGCCCGGATCGACCAGCGCGGATACGGGCAGCTCCGCGGGCCAGGACGGCACATCACCGGTGAGGGATGAGTTGAGCAGGTCGATGAGGGCCTGCGTCTGCCGCCAGAGCGCGGAATCGGCCGCGGGTGGCACAGTGACCGTCAGTGACTGAACCCGGGGCGGATTCTCCGGCGTAAGCAGGATCTCGACCTGTGTTTCCCCGTGTTCGCCGCGCAGCCACCAGCGGCAATGCGCGGGAGAGTCGAATTCCGCCGGTCTTGCCGCCGCCTGGGTGCTGGGGCATGGCGGCCCCAGGCGCTCCCACATCCGGCCGATACGCTCGCGGCGCCGGTCCAGCGGCTGGTCCAGTGCGACGTTGTCCGCGAACAACTGCTCCGCCACCTCGTTATCCCAGTGGTCCAGCAGACCGGTGACCACCTGCTGGGCGCTCAGGGTCTCCGGCCAGGGACCACCCGGCGCAGGCGCCGGCCCGCGGACCATCGCCCGGGCTCCGCCCGGAGCCTGCTGTCCCGCCGGTGCCCCGCCCGTGGCGGGCCCGTCCTCGGCCGCCGCGGCCTTCAGCACCCCCTCCATGAGCCTGGCCGCCAGCACGGATGCGCCCGCGTAGGTGCTGTTGGCCAGCACGACCACGCCGAGGCCGGTCTCCGGGTGCCAGCGCATGTGACTGCCAAATCCCGGGTAACCGCCGCTGTGGTAGACGAGCCGTCCCCAGGCGCTGGTCTCCTCGGTGAACAACCCGAACCCATACCCGTACTGGCTGCCCGCGGCGGGATTTCCCGGGAATCGCGGCTGCGCCTCCGGCAAGGTCACGGCGGGCTGCTGCATCTCCCGCCGGGTGGCCGGGGCCAGTGGATGGGCATCGCCGTCCCGCTGGCCGCCCGGCGGGAAGGCCGCGGCGAAGCCGCCGACCCAGCGGGCCAGGTCACGGACACTACTGAACACCCCGCCCATGGGGGCGAACGCGCCATAGCGGTCCGGGGTGAGCTCGGTCCAGCCGCCGGGGCCGCGGGCATATCCGCGGGCCAGCCCGGCTGGGTCGAACTCGGCAGCCTCGAACCCGGTCCGCGTCATGGCGAGCGGGCCGAGTATCCGATCGCGCACGAAGTCGGCGTAGTCCGCCTGGGCCACGGCCGCGATGACCCGGCCGAGCACCGCATAGCCCAGGTTGGAGTACTCGAAATGGGTGCCCGGCGCCCAGGCCGGGCGCACGCCCCGGGCCAGGATCGCCGCGAAATCGGGCAGCGGGGTGCCCTGCTGCCGGTCACCCCACGGGTCATCGGTCGGGAAGCCCGCGGTCATCGTGAGCAGATGCCGAAGCGAGATGGCCGGTGAGTCGGCCGTCGCCCCCGGCTGGCCACGCAGTTCGGGGACGAAGTCCGTGACGGGATCGTCCAGCCGGAGCACCCCGCTGTCGCGCAGCGCCAGCACCGCCGAGGCGGTGAAGCTCTTGGTCATCGAGGCGATCCGGAACACCGTGTCCGCGCCGGGCGGCGGGCCGCCGAGCCAGCTCTCGCCCACACCACCAGCGTGGGCGAGCGACCCGCCGGCCACGATCCCGTACGCGACGGCGGGCTGGCCCTCGCCGCGCTGGAAACTCGCCACCACCTCGTCGGCGGCCGCGGCGGCACCGCGCGGGAGCCCCCGGGGCACGGCGGGGCGGGCGGGCTCAGCTGGCCGATCGGGCATGCCTGTTCCTCCTGATCAACAGAGTCCTCCAGCTCAACGACGTGACCGGACCAGGGCAGCCTAGGCCCGGTCCGGTGCTGCCACGTAATATGTCACCCGGTCCGGCGCCGACGGCTGGCGCGCTGCCCTCGCCGTCGGCTGAGGGCCTCGTTCGCCGCCCGCCAGGGCTGCCGCGGCCGGCCGGCGTGGCCCGGTCGATGAGGCGAGAGTAGGTGCCGTGACTGCGCGGGAGACCAACTGGGCCGGCAACATCGTCTACCGGGCCGCCCGGGTGGCGCGGCCGCGCAGCGTCAGCGAGGCCCAGGAGCTGGTCGCCGCGCACGGCCAGGTGCGGGCGGTCGGCACCGGTCACTCGTTCAACCGGATCGCCGACACTCCGGGCCTGCTCATCTCGCTGGCGGACCTGCCGCCAGCCATCGAGATCGACCCCGGCCGGGCTGCGGTCACCCTGCCCGGGGGGATCAGCTACCGGGAACTCACCGGGCAGCTGGATGACGCCGGCTACGCGCTGCGCAGCATGGCCTCGCTCCCGCATCTGTCGGTCGCCGGGGCGGTGGCCACCGCGACCCACGGCTCGGGTGACGCCAACGGAAACCTGGCCACCCTGGTGTCAGGCCTGGAGCTGATCACCGCCGACGGCAGTGTGCGGACCCTGCGCCGCGACACCGGAGGGGAGGAATACCGCGGGTGCGTGGTCGGGCTTGGCTCGCTTGGCCTGGTCAGCGCGCTGACCCTGGACCTCGTCCCGGCGTTCAGCATCCGCCAGTACGTCTACGAGGGCCTGCCCGCGGCCATGCTGCGGAACCATTTCGACGAGATCTTCGGCAGCGCCTACAGCGTCAGCGTGTTCACGAACTGGCGTGATGACCGGCACGGGCAGGTCTGGCTCAAGGTCCGGGACGATGAGCCCGACGCGTGGCGGCCGGCCCCGCAGTGGATGGACGCGACGCTGACTGACCGGCAGGTCCACCCAGTGCCGGGCGGTGATCCTGGCCACGCCACCCAGCAGTTGGGTGTGCCGGGACCGTGGCACCAGCGGCTGCCTCATTTCCGGGCGGAGTTCACCCCCAGCAGCGGGCAGGAGCTGCAGTCCGAGTACCTGGTGCCGAGGCAGGTGGCGGTGGGCGCGTTCGACGCCCTGGCCAGCCTGGGCAGCCTGATGGCCCCGGTCCTGCAGATCGCCGAGATCCGCACGGTCGCGCCGGATGACTTGTGGCTGAGCACCAGTTTCCAGCGGGACACGGTGGCCTTGCATTTCACCTGGATCAAGGACACGGCGGCGGTCACGCCGGTGATCGCCGCGATGGAACACCTGCTTACCCCGCTTGGCGCCCGCCCGCACTGGGCGAAGCTGTTCGGCATGCCCCCGCACGTGGTGCGCGCGCTGTACTCGCGGTCGGCCGGCTTCCAGGACTTGCTAGGCCGTTACGACCCGGGCGGCAAGTTCCGCAACGGCTTCATCAGCAAGTATTTCCCGGCTGGGCGCTGAGGGCTGCCCGCCCGGGCACCGGGGACTCCAGGCCGAGGCAGTCAGCTGCCGCTGGGCTGGGGCACGTGGCAGTCCACCTTGGGGTTCACCCCGACGTAGTTCAGCGGACCGGCCAAGATTGTCACCAGGATGGTGCTGGCTTTCGTGCAGCTCGCGATGTTGCCACTGTAGTAGTGACGCTGAGCTCCAGCGATGGCCCCGATGATCAGCCAGATAATGAGCAAGGCCGAGCCTAGGCGCACAGCTACCTCCGGTGAGCGAGTTCCGCTGGAGCGCGTGATGCGCCGCCCAGATCCCGAAATGTTCGCGTCAGCCTATCGCTCGGATACCCGGTCGTCCCGTCGTGTATCGAATAGTGACTTTTCGCCGGGAATTAAGCGTGGCGTCCGGTCCCGCCCTCCACGCCCACTCGGGCCCCGCCATTTGTCAAGGCGAGTTTCCGTGCCGTGGACAAATGTGCGAACTTCGCGCTGGACCTGCCACGTTATCTACAGAACGTCATTCTGTGCTGGCCACCGGCCGGCCGCGCCCAGCAGCCTGGGGTCATGGACAACACACCGTCAGTCTCAGGTTCCAGCGCGTTCTCCCGTCAGCCCCGGGTACGGGTCAGTTCCCCCGCTGACGTCCTGGCCGTCGTGCCGCATCTGCTCGGCTTCCATCCCGCCCGCAGCCTGGTCGTGATGGGGGTCGGGCGGCCGCGGGCCCGGGTCCAGCTCGCCTTCCGCTATGACCTTCCCGACCCGCCCGACACCGTCCACGCGGCGGACATCGCCGAGCACGCCGCCGGGGTGCTGCGGCAGCGCCGGCTGAGCACCGTGATCGGCGTGGGTTACGGCCCGGGCGCCCTGGTCACGCCCGTCGCGGACGCCCTGGCTGGAGCCGTTCGGCAGGCGGGGCTGCGGTTACACGAGCTCATGCGGGTCGAGGACGGCCGCTACTGGTCCTACCTCTGCGAGAACCCCGAGTGCTGTCCCGCGGATGGCGTGCCGTTCGACATCCAGGCCAATCCCGCGGCGGCCGCCATGACCGTGGCCGGGCTGGTCGCCTACCCGGACCGGGCGGCACTGGCCGGTACCCTCGCCCCGGTCACCGGGGCCGCAGCGCGGTCCATGGAACGGGCGACCAGCCGGGCCCGGGAACGCGCGGCCGAGTTGATCGCGCAGGCGCCCGGGCCGGGCGCGGGCCGCCCCGAGAGGTCGCTGGTGGACGCGGGACGCCGCGCCGTCCAGGAGGCCATCGCCACATACCGGGCCGGCGGCCGGCCCTTGGCCGACGAGTCGGTGGCCTGGATCACGGTGGTCCTGGCTCACCTCGCGGTCCGGGACGACGCCTGGTCCCGGATGGATCCCGGGTTCCGCACCGCGCATCTGCGGCTGTGGACCGATGTAGTCCGCCGGGCCACCCCGGCCTACCTGCCCGCTCCCGCCTCCCTGCTCGCCTTCACCGCCTGGCAGTCCGGCGAGGGAGCGCTGGCCAACATCGCGATCGACCGGGCGCTGGCCGCGGACCCGGGATATTCGCTGGCCCAGTTGCTGCGCGACATCATGGACGCGGGCGTGCCGCCCTCGGCGGCACGAGTCCCGATGACGCCCGAGCAGGTCGCGGCCAGCTATGACCTGGCGGACTCCGGGTCCGCAGCCGGGCCGGATCCCCGGGCGCGGGCCGCCGCCCGGGGCCGCAAAGCCGCCACCCGGAAACAGCCGTCACGGTAGGCCGGTGCGGGCCGGGATGGGTGCGAGACCTGGGCGAGGGTCAACGGGAGGGCTACCGCGCGGTAAACTTCCCCCGCCGTTCGCCGGAGTCGGCCGGGAGCTTGCCCACATGAGCCGCTGCGTTCGTCCTCAGCTTTGAGGCCGGGCCGGCCCTGAGCGAGGAGAGGCAGAGTGACTGACTCTAGCAGTAGCGGAACCAGGCCGCAGAGTAATCATGGTGGCTCCGTGAGCGTAGATTCCGCTGGCGTGACGGAAGGCCAGCTGGGGCCAGGCGGGGCCGCCCCCAGCGCGGCGGAGGCACTGGCCAGGGCGGCGGAGGCTCTTCCCGCCGGGGTGCGGCAGGCCCACGAAGCCGCGGTGGCCGCGATCCAGCAGGCCTACGCCGCCGTCCCGCCCGGCGCGAAGGTGAGGCTGGCCAAGCGCACCTCCAACCTGTTCCGGTTCCGCGATCAGTCGCCGGGGTCCCGGGCTGGTGAGCTGGACGTCTCCGCGTTCAGCCGGGTGCTGCACGTCGATCCGGTGTCCCGCACCGCCGTGGTGGGCGGCATGACCACCTACGAGGACCTGGCGGATGCGACGCTGGCCCACGGCCTGATGCCGTTCGTGGTGCCCCAGCTGAAGACCATCACCCTGGGTGGCGCGGTCACCGGCCTGGGGATCGAGTCCACCTCGCTGCGCCTGGGCATGCCGCACGAGTCGGTCCTGGCCCTGGAGATCCTGACCGGGGACGGCCAGGTGGTGACGGCCACCGCGGACAACGAGCACGCGGACCTGTTCCGTGGCTTCCCGAACTCCTACGGCACCCTGGGCTACGCGCTGTCGCTCACGATCGAGCTGGAGCCGGTGGCGCCGTTCGTGCACCTGCGGCACTTCCGCTTCGGCGACCCCGAGAGCTGCATGGCGGCCGTCGCGCAGATCGCGGCCGACGGCAGCTACCAGGGGCACCGGGCGGACTTCCTGGACGGCACCATGTTCAGCCTGGACGAGATCTACCTCACCGTGGCGGCGTTCAGCGACGTGGCCCCCTGGACCAGCGACTACACCGGCAGCCAGATCTTCTACCAGTCGCTGCGCGGGCCCCGGGAAGACTTCCTCACCGTCCGCGACTACCTATGGCGCTGGGATACCGACTGGTTCTGGTGCTCCCGGCCCTTCGGGGTGCAGAACCCGGCGATCCGCCGGCTCTGGCCGCGCCGCTACCGGAGGTCCGACGTGTACCGCTCGCTGGTCGCCTTCGACCGGCGGTACGGCATCTCCGGCCGGATCGGCAAGCGCCGCGGGCAGCCGCCCCGTGAGGACGTCATCCAGGACGTCGAGATCCCCGTCGGCCGCGGTGCCGAGTTCCTCCGGTTCTTCGCCTCCGACGTCGGCATGAGCCCGGTCTGGCTGTGCCCGCTCCGGCTGCGCAGCGACCAGCCCTGGCCGCTCTACCCGCTGGCACCCGCCGAGGTGTACGTGAACTTCGGTTTCTGGGGGATGGTCCCGCTCCCGCCGGGGCGCGCGGACGGGTACCACAACCGGCTGGTGGAGGACGAGGTGGCCATGCTCGGCGGGCATAAGGGGCTGTACTCGACGTCCTTCTACACCGAGGAGCAGTTCTGGGCGAGCTATAACGGGCCCGCCTACACCGCTCTCAAGGAGAGGTACGACGGCGGTGGCCGGCTGGCCGGCCTGTACGAGAAGTGCGTGCGCGGTCAGTGAGCGCGCAGCGGAAGGGATGGCAGGGATGGCGCTAGCCGACGTATTCGAGAAGGTGGCGGGCCCCGATGCCCCCGTGGAGTTCGTGGCCTACGACGGGAGCCGGGCAGGCGCCTCGGACGCCCCCGTGCGGATCACCGTGCGCTCCCCGGTCGCGGTGTCCTACCTGGCCCAGGCGCCGGGCGCGCTAGGCCTGGCCCGCGCGTACGTGTCCGGGCACCTCGACGTCGAGGGCGACATGTACGACGCGCTGTCCCGGATGGTCCAGGCCCAGCAGGTCCACATCGACCTGGCCGAGCGGCTCCGGCTGCTGCAGGAGCTGGGCGGGCCCAGGCTGCTGCTGCCCCGGATCCCGCCGCCGCCGCAGGAGGTCCGGGTGAACCGCCGCTGGATCGCCGGGCAGCTGCACTCCAAGAAGCGTGACGCGACGGCCATCTCGCACCACTACGACGTGTCCAACACGTTCTATGAATGGGTGCTCGGCCCGTCCATGGCGTACACCTGCGCCTGCTACCCGCGCCCCGATGCATCGCTGGAGGAGGCCCAGGCCTACAAGCACGATCTGGTGGCCCGCAAGCTCGGCCTGCGCCCGGGGATGCGGCTGCTCGACGTGGGCTGTGGCTGGGGCGGCATGGTCCGGCACGCAGCCCGCGAATACGGTGTCAAGGCGCTCGGCGTGACCCTCTCCGCCCAGCAGGCGGCCTGGGCGCAGCAGGCCATCGAGAAGGAGGGCCTGGGCGAGCTGGCCGAGGTCCGGCACCTTGACTACCGCGACGTTCCCGAGGGGGAGTTCGACGCGGTGAGTTCGATCGGGCTGACCGAGCACATCGGCCGGGCCCAGTTGCCCAGCTACTTCTCCTTCCTTTACGGCAAGCTGCGGCCCGAGGGGCGGCTGCTGAACCACTGCATCACCCGCCCGGACGACCAGCGCCCGGGCCGCGTGGTCGGCGGTTTCATCAACCGCTACGTGTTCCCCGACGGGGAGCTGGAAGGACCGGGCTACCTGATCTCCCTCATCCACGACACCGGGTTCGAGGTTCGTCACGAGGAGAACCTGCGCGAGCACTACGCGATGACCCTGGCCGCCTGGTGCGCCAATCTCGACGCGCACTGGGACGAGGCGGTAGCCGAGGTTGGCGAGGGCACCGCCCGGGTGTGGCGCCTCTACATGGCCGGATCGCGGCTCGGGTTCGAGCGCAACGTCGTCCAGTTGCACCAGGTGCTCGGTGTCCGGCTGGGTTCCGAGGGCCAGGCCGGGATGCCGTTGCGGCCCGACTGGGAGCCGCTGGCCCAGGTGTCCGCCGCTGGCTAGCGCCATCGGCGGCGGCCCGCGCGGCCGGCCAGGTGTGGCGGCTGTCCGGGGTGTGCGGGCGGGCGTGGCCCGCATGACGGAGAATGGCGGCATGGAAACAGCGCAGCCCGGGCCGGGCGGCCCGGTCCGTGACATCGTCCTGCTCGGCTCGACCGGGTCCATCGGGACCCAGGCCGCGGACATCGTGCGGCGCAATCCGGGCCGGTTCCGGCTGGCCGGGCTGGCCGCGGGCGGGGGTAATCCCGGCCTGCTGGCGGCCCAGGCCCTCGAGTTCGGCGCCGAGGTGGTCGCCGTGGCCCGGGAGGACGCCGCCGGAGAGGTGCGCGAGGCGCTGCGCGGCCAGGCGTCCGGGACCGGCCGCACCCGACCGCTGCCCAAGGTGCTGGCGGGCCCGGACGCGGTGGCGGAGGCCGCCACCTGGCCCTGTGATGTCGTGCTGAACGCCGTCACCGGATCGGTGGGCCTGGCCGCCACCCTGGCCGCCCTGGAGGCGGGCCGGACCCTGGCCCTGGCCAACAAGGAGTCCCTGATCGTGGGCGGTCCGCTGGTGGCGGGCAAGGCGGCCCCCGGCCAGATCGTGCCGGTCGATTCCGAGCACTCGGCCATCGCGCAGTGCTTGCGGGGCGGCCGCGCCGGCGAGGTGGGCCGCCTGGTGCTGACCGCGAGCGGTGGCCCGTTCCTCGGCCGGGGCCAGGCGGAACTTGAGCACGTCACGCCGGACCAGGCCCTGGCCCACCCGAACTGGAATATGGGCCCGGTGGTCACGATCAACTCGGCGACGCTGGTCAACAAGGGACTGGAACTGATCGAGGCGCACCTGCTGTTCGGCATCGGGTTCGACCGGATCGAGGTGGTGGTGCATCCGCAGTCGGTGATCCACTCCATGGTCGAGTTCACCGACGGCGCGACCATCGCCCAGGCCAGCCCACCGGACATGCGGATCCCAATCGCGCTGGGGCTGGCCTGGCCGGACCGCGTCCCCGGCGCCGGGCCCGCCCTCGACTGGAGCCGGGCGCACACCTGGTCCTTCCAGCCCCTGGACCACGAGGCGTTCCCGGCCGTCGGGCTGGCCCGGGAGGCCGGGCGCACCGGCGGCACCGCCCCGGCCGTCTACAACGCGGCCAACGAGATCTGCGTGGAGGCATTCCGGTCCGGCCGGATCACGTTCCCCCGAATCGTGGACACCGTGGCGAAGGTAGTCTCTGAGCATGAGAGTGCGGCCGGGGACGCGGTGACCCTGGAGGACGTGCTCGCCGCGGATCGCTGGGCGCGGATCCGGGCGCTGGAACTGACCGGCGAAGGACGAGGCGGCGCGCGCGAGGCCCACACCGGGTCGCGCGGAGAGGGGGAGTCGGCCGGATGACCCTGCTCGGCTGGATCATCTTCATCTTCGCCCTGCTCTTCTCGATCATGCTGCACGAGTTCGGGCACTTCGTCACGGCGAAGAAGTTCCGGATGAAAGTCACCCAGTTCTTCGTCGGTTTCGGGCAGACCCTGTGGTCCACGATCCGGGGCGAGACCGAGTACGGCGTCAAGGCCATCCCCGCGGGCGGTTACGTCAAGATCGTCGGAATGACCGCCCTGGAGGACGTGGACCCCGAGGACGAGGCGCGCTCGTTCCGCAGGAAGCCCCCGTGGCAGCGGATGATCGTGCTGGGTGCCGGGTCGTTCATGCACTTCGCGCTGGCCTTCGTGCTGCTGTTCATCCTGGCCGTGGGGATCGGCCTGGCCAATACGAATTCCTCCACGATCGGGTCCATCGACCCGTGCGTACCGACCAGCATCACCGCCGCGGGTTGCACCAAGTCTGATCCCGCGTCCCCCGCGGTCAAGGCGGGTCTCCGTACCGGTGACAAGATCATCGCGCTCGGCGGCACGCGGGTACACACGTGGAATGGCCTGGGCGCGGCGATCCGCGCGCAGAAGGCCGGCACGCCGGTCACGGTGACGGTGATCCGGAACGGCCACGAGCTGACCCTGCATCCCTCGCTGGCCGTGGTGAACGGGCGCAAGGGCTCGTACCTCGGCATCTCCCCGGCGGTGCTGTTCGGGACCGTGAACCCGGTCCGTGCGGTCACCTATGCCGGCTCGGAGTTCGGCACGATCGTGGTCGGCTCCGTGCAGGCCCTGGGGAGCGTCCCGAAGGCCATTCCCCAGCTGTTCGCGAAGGACCGGAGCAGCAGCGCGGGCGGCAACGTGACCAGCGTCGTCGGGGCGGGCGAGTACACCGGCCAGGCCTTCTCGGCCCAGGTCGGCTGGCAGACCAAGGTCTCGATCGTGCTGTTCATCGTCATCTCGCTGAACATCTTCGTCGGGCTGTTCAACCTGCTGCCGCTGCTGCCGCTGGACGGCGGCCACCTGGCCGTCGTTATCTACGAGCAGATCCGGTCCTGGATCGCCCGGCTCCTACGCCGGCCGGACCCGGGGCTGGTGGACATGCGCAAGCTCCTCCCGCTCAGCGTCGGGGTGTTCGCCCTGCTGGTCGGCTTCGGGCTGCTGCTGATCTTGGCTGACCTGGTGAACCCGGTGCACCTACCCCAGTGAGGGTGATGCGGATCGGCCGGCCTACCCGGGATGCTTCAGCCCCCGGTGGTGGTTGGTAGCAACGGTGGTTGGTACAAGTGGTGGTTGGTACAAGTGGGGCGAACGTGCTGGACGCAGGCATCTGAATAACGGGACCCTTCGGCTAAGACACCCTTTGACCGGGACACAGTGAGGGATAAAGGATCATGAGCATTGATCTAGGCATGCCACAGCCCGCGGCCGAGCCCCTGGCGCCGCGGCGGAAGTCGCGCCAGATCATGGTGGGCAAGGGCAAGCACGCGGTCCCGGTAGGCGGCGGCGCCCCGGTGTCGGTGCAGTCGATGTGCACCACGGTGACCGCGGACGTGAACGCCACGCTGCAGCAGATCGCGGAGCTGACCGCGTCAGGCTGCCAGATCGTCCGGGTCGCGGTGCCGTCACAGGACGACGCGGACGCGTTGCCGGAGATCGCCCGTAAGTCCCAGATACCGGTGATCGCCGACATTCACTTCCAGCCGAAGTACGTGTTCGCCGCCATCGACGCAGGCTGCGGCGCGGTCCGCGTCAACCCCGGCAATATCAAGGCGTTCGACGACAAGGTCGCGGAGATCGCGCGGGCCGCGTCGGCGGCCGCGATCCCGATCAGGATCGGCGTGAACGCGGGCTCGCTCGACAAGCGCCTGCTGGCCAAGCACGGCCGGGCGACCGCCGCGGCCCTGGTGGAATCGGCGCTGTGGGAATGCTCCCTGTTCGAGGAGCACGGCTTCACCGACATCAAGATCTCCGTAAAGCACCACGACCCGGTCGTCATGATCGCGGCGTACCGGCAGCTGGCCCAGGCCTGCGACTACCCGCTGCACCTCGGGGTCACCGAGGCCGGGCCGGCCTTCCAGGGCACGGTCAAGTCCGCGGCCGCGTTCGGTGCGCTGCTCGCCGAGGGGATCGGGGACACCATCCGGGTGTCCCTGTCCGCGCCTCCGGTCGAGGAAGTCAAGGTGGGCGCGGCGATCCTGGAGTCGCTCGGCCTGCGCGAGCGCGGCCTGGAGATCGTGTCCTGCCCATCCTGCGGCCGGGCCCAGGTCGACGTGTACACGCTGGCGGATCAGGTCACGGCGGGGCTCGAGGGCCTGGAGGTGCCGCTGCGCGTCGCGGTGATGGGCTGCGTTGTCAACGGCCCCGGCGAGGCCCGCGAGGCCGACCTCGGCGTGGCCTCCGGAAACGGCAAGGGGCAGATCTTCGTCAAGGGTGAGGTCATCAAGACCGTGCCGGAGTCGCAGATCGTGGAGACCCTCATCGAGGAGGCGATGAAGCTCGCCGAGGACATGGCGGGCGACCAGCCGCCGGCCACTCCGGAGGTCACCGTCTCCTGATGGCCGCCCGCAGGCCAGCA
>DASQRM010000179.1:0-32028 GCA_035642895.1 Streptosporangiaceae bacterium
TCTCCGCGTTGAGCCGCCAAGGCGTGTCCTGCAGCCGGGCGGCGGCCCGGTGCCGGGCCGTCTCGACCCGGGCAGCGACGGTCGCGCTGGATTCCGCGAACGTCGCGTCGCTGAGCAACTCGCCCCGGCTGACCGGCAGGACCGGGACCGGCTGGCCCGGGACCGGCTGGCCCGGGCGGCGCTGACCTGGATCGCCGAGCCCGGTGATGCGCAGCTGGGCCGCCTGCTCCAGCAGCGTTCCCCGGCGGCGGTCATCGCCGCTCTCACGGCGGGGACGCCGCTCCTGGCGGCCCCGGTGATCCCGGGCCTGGACCGGGCCTGGCCGCGGTGGGCCGCCCGGCTGGGTGACGCGCCCACCGAGGCCACGGTAGATGCCTGGCTACGGGACGGGATCCGGCTGGTCTGCCCCGGCGACCCGGAGTGGCCCAGCCAGCTCGAGGTGCTGGGCGACGCGCAGCCGTGCGCTCTCTGGGTACGCGGCGAGGTAGATCTCCGGTTCGCCTGCCTGCGCTCGGTGTCCATCGTCGGCACCCGGGCGGCCACCGCGTACGGCGTCCACGTGACCATCGAATTGGCCGCGGCCCTGGCCGAACGCGGCTGGACGGTGCTGTCTGGCGGCGCGTTCGGCATCGACAGCCAGGCCCACCGGGGCGCGCTGGCCGCCGAGGGGGTCACCGTCGCGGTCCTGCCCTCTGGCCTGGACGATCCTTATCCGCGCAGCCATCACGAGCTGTTCCTGGCCATCGCCGGGCACGGGTCGCTGGTCAGCGAGCAGCCGCCCGGCCGGACCCCGACCAGGCCCGGGTTCCTGATCCGCAACCGGCTGATCGCCGCGCTCAGCCGCGGGACGGTGATCGTCGAGGCCGCACTGCGCAGCGGGGCACTGAACACGGCCCGGCACGCCCGGGACCAGAACCGCCCGCTGATGGCCGTGCCCGGCCCGGTGACGTCCATGGCGTCGGCCGGCTGCCACCTGGCCATCAGGGACTGGGGAGCCGTCTGCGTCACCGGCGTGCAGGACGTGCTGGCCTGCCTGTCGCTTGGCGCCGGTGACCTGATTCCGCCACCCCGGGGCCCGGTCCTGCCGCGGGACGAGCTGGACCCGGTCAGCCTGAGCGTCCTGGAAGCCGTGCCCGCCCGCGGTGGCCGGGGGCCGGCCCGCATCGCGGTGTCCGCGGGCGTGGATTTCGATACCGTGCTGCGCTGCCTGGGCGAGCTGGCGGCGGGCGGGTTTGTCGAGCGCTGCGAACGAGGCTGGCGGGCCCGGCCGACCAGCTGACCCGTGATGAACATCTCCAGGCCCGGGCCGGCCAGCGCAAAACGTGACCGCGGCCGGGCAGCTGGCCGGGGCCGGCCGCCGAGCAGGCTGGTGCTGCCGTCAGGCTCGCAGACGCTCGCGGAGCACCGGCTTGGCCAGCTTTCCCAGAGCGTTCTTGGGCAGGCTCGCCTCGATGTACACCGTCCGCGGGACCTTGTACCGGGCCAGGGAGAGCCGGCAGTATTCGATGAGTTCCTCCGGCCTGGCGCTGCGGCCGGGCCGCAATGCGACGAACGCCACCGGCTGCTCGCCGAACACCGCGTCCGGCTGGCCGACGACCGCGGCTTCCAGCACCGCAGGGTGACCGTAGAGCGCGTCCTCGATTTCCTTGGGGTAGATGTTCTCGCCGCCCCGGATGATGAGGTCCTTGACCCGGTCCACCAGCGTCAGATACCCGTCCTCGTCGAACCGGCCGACGTCGCCGGTGTGCAGCCAGCCGCCGCGCAGTACCTCGGCCGTCTCGCCCGGCCGGCCGAGGTACCCGCGCATCACGTTCGGCCCGCGCACGACCACCTCACCGGCCTGGCCGGCCGGCAGCAACTGGTCCTGGCCGTCCACGACCCCGACGTCGACGCCGGGCAATGGCAGCCCCACGGTCCCGGCCTTGCGGACGCCATGCAGCGGGTTGAGCGTGCAGCAGACCGTGCATTCCGACAGGCCATAGCCTTCCACGATGGGCACGCCGTAGCGTTGCTCGAACTCGCTGATCAGCTCCCGCGGCATCGGGGCCGCACCGCAGATGACGAAGCGGAGGGCCTTGGTGTCGGCCTGCCCGCCGGGCTGCGACACGAGCAGGGAGTAGATGGTCGGGACGGCTGAGAAGAAGGTGGGCCGGGCCCGCTCGACCGTTTCCCAGAACGTGGCGGCGTCGAAGCGCCCGGCGATGAACGCCGAGCCGCCGGCCAGCAGCGGCGACACCACGCTGACCATGATGCCGTTGACGTGAAACAGCGGGAGCACCAGCAGTGAGCGGGTTTCATCAGCCATCTCGAACCAGCCCACGATGCGCTCGGCGGTCGCGCTGATGTTGGCGTGATCGAGCATGACCCCCTTGGGCCGGCCGGTCGTCCCGCTGGTATAGATCAGCAGGGCCAGCGACTCGGGTGCCGAGTTCGCCGGGGGCGGCGCCGGCAGCCCGGCCGGTGACGTCACCTCGTCCACCGGGATGATGTGGTACCCGCCCCCGGCCAGCTTCTCGGCGGACGCGCTGTCCGCGACCACGACCGCCGCGCCCGCGTCGTCGATCTGGTACCGGGCCTCTTGCGTGGTCAGCGCCGCATTGACCGGGGTTACCGCGGCCCCGAGCCGCCAGGCGGCGAACATGCTGGTGACGAGTTCCACCCGGTTCGGCAGCATGATCGCCAGCACGCCGCCGGGGCCGAGTCCGGCCGCCGCCAGCCGGCCTGCGACCGCCGACACGATCTGGGCGAAGCTCTGGTTGTCGAGTTCCTGCCGCTCGTCGGCGATGCAGGCTCCCCGGGGATCCCGCAGGGCCCTCTCTTCGGGTATGGCGGCTGCAGTCATGGCGGTACCTTTCCGTCCCGCCCGACGCTACGTCCGCCGCCCGGCGCTGCCATTAGGCGCGCGCCACTAAGCCGCCCGGCCTCGTGGTGCCCCGGGTACATCCGCTGCGGCGTGCTGCGGCGGTGGTTGTTCTCCGGAGCTATCACCGGCCGGGTTTGTCGTGCCCGCGTCATGATGCCAGCGCGCGGCCGGCCTTCTTACGCTGCCGTCACAGCGAGCGATGAGGTGGCCGCCGAGCGGGTCGATGACATCCGCCGGCACCGGTCCCTCGGACGGGACGCGGGCGCGATGACACGACTGATCAACATCGACAATGGCGGGACGCTGACCGACTTCTGCCTCGTGGATGGCGGCGAGGTGCGCTACACCAAGACCCTGACCACGCCCTACGACCTGAGCCGGTGCCTGTTCGACGGCCTCGGCAAGGTCTCGGAGCTGGTGTACGGGGATCCCCAGCTCGTGGCGCTGCTGCAATCCACGGACTACGTCCGGTACTCAACGACGCAGGGCACCAACGCCCTCGTGCAGCGGGCCGGGCCGCGGCTCGGGCTGCTGCTCACCGATCCAGCGTTGGTGGACGGCCTGGCCGCCACCCCGGCCCAGGAGGATCTGCTCGGCGCGCTGGTTGGCGACCGGTCGGCGGTCATCAGCCTCGAGAGCGACGATGAGTCGCTGGGCCACGAGCTTGTCGCCCGGGTCAATGACCTGTCGGCCCGGGGCGCCGGGCGGCTCGTCGTCGCGGTCAGCGGCCCGGACGGGGCCGGGCAGGAAGCCCGCATCAAGCGGCTGCTGCTGAAGCTGTACCCAAGACATCTGCTGGGAGCAGTCCCGCTGCTGTTCTCCTGGGAACTCATCGCCGACGCCGACGATGTCCGCCGGACCTGGTCGAGCCTGCTCAACGCGTTCCTGCATCCGGCTATGGAGCGGTTCCTGTTCAACGCCGACCGGCGGCTCCGCGACGCGCGGGCCCGCCAGCCGCTGCGGATCTTCCGCAACGACGGCGGATCATCCCGCGTCTCGAAGTCGGCCGCGGTCAAGACCTACAGTTCGGGACCCCGTGGCGGCCTCGAGGGCACCCGGGCGCTGGCCGGCCACTACGGGCTGCGCCACGTCGTGATGGTCGATGTCGGCGGCACCACCACCGACATCGGAGTGGTCACCGACGGCGCGATCCGGGTCGACCGGCGCGGGCTCATCGACCACGTGCCCAGCTCCCTGGAACTGGCCGCCATCACCAGCTACGGCGTTGGCGGCAGCTCGGTTTTCTCGGCGGCCGAGAACCAGATCCGGGTCGGCCCGGAGAGCGTCGGCGCCGCGCCGGGGCCCGCCTGTTTCGGCCTCGGCGGCGACGAGGCCACGATCACCGACGTGCTGCTGCTGTCCGGCCTGCTCGAGCCCGCGACTTACCTGGAGGGCACCCTGCCCCTGCACCCGGACCGCAGTGTCAAGGCGATCGAGGGCAAGATCGCCGGACCGCTGGGGCTCAGCCTGGATGCGGCGCTGCAGCAGATGCAGGACACCTTCGCCGGCACGATCGCGCAAGCCCTGGCGGCGACGACGACCGTGACCGAAGACACGGTGATCGCCGCGTTCGGCGGGGCCGGCCCGATGACCGTGTGCGCCGCGGCGCGGAAGGTCGGGGCGCGGCACGTGCTCATCCCCCGCACGGCCGCGGTGTTCAGCGCGTTCGGGATCGGGTTCTCCGACCTCTCCCAGCACTACGAGCAGCCCCTGCCGGCCGCTGACCCCGCGACCATCAGCGCGGTCGCCGAGCGGCTGATGCGGATGGGGGCCAGGGACCTGTATGCCGAGGGAGTCGACCCGGACCGGTGCATCGCCCGGTACCGGGTCACGGTTGACCGCGGGGGCGGGGAAACCGTGATCGACCTCGATGATCCGCAGGAGGCCGCGGCGCACCTGAGCCCCGGCGAGCCAGCCTCCCTGGAACTTGTGCTGCTGGCCCCGCTCCCGCACGTCTCCCTGGGCCAGGCCGGCGCGATACCCGAGACCGCAGCCCGGTCCAGCGGAACGCGGGAGTTGCGGGACGGCCCAGGCGGGCGGATCGAGGCCCCGGTGTATGTCCTGCTCAGCCAGCCGCCCGGCGCGCAGGCTTCCGGGCCGGCCGTGATCGAGGGTCCGTTCTTCACCATGCTGGTCCCCGCCGGATGGCAGTTCGCCACCACCGCCGCGGGCGACCTGCGCCTGACCGACAGGGGCCAGTAAATGAGCACCGTGATGCGCATCCCGATGACCGAGTATCTCGAGATCGACCTGTCCGCCGAGCGCTGGCTGTGCCGGCGCTGTGGCCACGACCTGGGACCGGCCCGTGGCAATTACAAGGAAGGCACGCTGGTCTACGACCGTGACCCACGCGAGATCCACCGGCCGCTGATCGATCCAGCCCGTTACGAGTTCACCTTCGCCCCCGATCCGGCCTGGTGCCGGATCCTGGAGTTCTACTGCCCGGGGTGCGGCACCCAGATCGAAGCCGAGTACCTGCCCCCAGGCCATCCGCCGACCCGGGACATCGAGGTCGATGTGGACGCGCTCAAAGCCCAGTGGGCGGCCCGCCCGGCGGGCACCGTCATCCCGCTGGGCCGGGATGTTGCCGCGCAACCACTGCGCACCGACGGTGTGGGAGAAAGGAATCCGACGTGAAGCGGATCTCGGTCGACATCGGCGGCACGTTCACGGACTGCTTCGTGGCCTGGGACGGCCGCTACATCCAGTCGAAGGCGCTTACCACCCACCACAACCTTGCCCAGGGCTTCAATGAAGCACTCGACCATGCCTGCACGACCCTGGATCTGCGGCGCGACAGCGTCCTGCACGAGGTGGACTCGGTCCGCTACGCGACCACCCTGGGCACGAACGCGCTGATCGAGCGGCGGGGGCCGCAGGTGGGGGTGATCGTCACCGCCGGGTTCGAGGCGACGATCCCGTTGTCCCGCGGCCGCGGCTACGGGGAGGGCCTGGACGAGCTGGCCAAGAACGACATGTCCAGCGGGACCCGTCCCGACCCGCTGGTCCCGCAGACCCTGATCCGGCCGGTCGACGAGCGGATCGACTACTCCGGCGAGGTCCTGCTGGAACTCAGCCGGGACGGTGTCCGGCGGGCGCTGCGCGAGTTGGTCGACGCCGGGGCCGAGGCCCTGGTGGTGTGCCTGACCAACGCGGTGCAGAATCCCGGACACGAACTGGCTGTTCAGGAGATCTTCCTGGCTGAGTACCCAGCGCACCAGCTGGGAGCGATCCCGATGCTGCTCAGCCATCAGCTGTCTGGGCGCAAAGGCGAATACGTACGCGCCATGTCGGCCATCGTGGACGCCTTCCTGCACGCCACCATGTACCACGCGCTGTCAGAGCTGGAGCAGAACCTGCGAGACCACGGCTACTCCCGCCCGATGCTGGTCATCCACAACTCAGGTGGCATGGCCCAGCTGAACTCCACCGACGCGCTGCAGACCATCCACTCCGGGCCGGTGGCCGGCATCTCGGCCAGCGAGCACCTGGCCACCCAGGCCAGCCTGGGCAACGTGGTCGCCACCGACATGGGCGGCACCAGCTTCGACATCGGGCTGGTGCCGGCCGATGGGGTGAAGCACTACGACTTCATGCCGGTCATCGACCGGTGGCTGGTCAGCGTGCCCATGATCCACCTGGTCACGCTGGGCGCGGGCGGTGGGTCGATCGCCAGCTACAACCGGTTGCACCAGTCCGTGTCCGTCGGCCCGCGCAGTGCCGGGTCCGATCCCGGGCCCGCCTGCTACGACCGTGGCGGGCTGCTGCCCACGGTCACCGACGCGGACCTGCTCCTGGGTTACCTCACCCCGGAACGTTACGCAGGCGGCCAGATCAAGCTGAACCCGCAGCGCTCGGAGTTCGCGATCGACGAGGAGTTCGGCGACTACCTGGACCTGGAGCCGGTGGAGGTGGCCAGGCTGATCAAGGCCGAGGTGGACGAGCAGATGGCCAACGGGATGGCCAAGGAACTGCGGATCCGCGGCTACCTGCCCGCCGAGTTCACGATGCTCGCCTACGGCGGCAACGGCCCGCTGCACTGCTGCGGGATCGCCCGGCACCTCGGCATCGACCGGGTGCTCGCGCCCCCGTACAGCTCCGTGTTCTCCGCGCTCGGCGCGGGCAACATGCCGCAGCTGCACATCCATGAACGCTCGGTCCCGCTGGTGTTCTTCGACGCCAGCACCAAGGCGATATTCACCGACTTCACCCGCTTCAACGGGATCGTCGCCGAGCTCGAGGACAAGGGCCGGGCCGATCTGCGCCGCCAGGGGCTGCCGGAAACGGCGGTCCGGCACCGGCTCGAGCTGGACATGCGCTACGGCAACCAGCTGGTCACGATGGCCGTCGTCGCGCAGAAGCCACGGCTGGACGGGATCGGTGACGTCGTGGGGCTCATGCAGCTGTTCGCGAACGACTACGGGCGGCGGTTCGGCCAGGGCAGTCAGTCCCCCGAGGCCGGCATCCGGGCCACCACCATCCGGGTCGCGTCGTACGTGCAGGGCGACACCGTGGAGTTCGACACGGCCCCGCCGGACGGGAGCGCCACCGCCGCTGCCCCGGTCGGCTCCCGGCTCTGCCACTTCGCGGGAGTGGCCGGGGCGGTGGACACCCCGGTCTTCGACGAGAGCGCCCTCGAGCCTGGCCGTAGCGTGCCCGGACCAGCCATCGTCACCACGCCGACCACCACCTACCTTGTCGAACCCGGCTGGCGGATCGAGACCGGCGCGCACGGCGCCATCTGGTTCCTGGCCAACCCGCGCGAACAGGAGGACCGGCAATGAGTGACCCGGGCGCTGCGCAGTTCACGCCCCAGGACCAGGAAGGGGTGGCGGCCTTCCTGGCCGGGACGACCCTTTTCCTCGGGCCTGACCCGGAGATCATGAACGACCACCGGATGGCCCCGCGGACGGCAGACGAAGATCGGCTGCTGTCGGGCCCGATCGACGCGAATGCCCTCGACCGGGTCCGCAAGCGGATCGTCGCCGGGCTGGACGAGGCGTTCGAGATGATGGAGCAGACCGGTGCCGCTCCGGGCGCGAAGTGGGGCGACCTGACCAGCGCGGTCTACTCGGCGTCTGGAGACCTGATCCATATCAGCACCGGCGGCGTGCTGGCCTTCGCGTCGGTGCTGCACTACCCGGTCCGCTTCATCAGCAAGTACTGGGCCAACGACCCGAGCGTCGGTATCCACGACGGCGACGCGTTCATCCACAACGACGCCCGCTACGGCAACATCCACAACACCGACCAGAGCATGATCCTGCCGGTGTTCTACGACGGCGAGCTGATCGCCTGGGTGGCGACGATCATCCATGAAGGCGAGAACGGGGCCAAGGAGCCCGGTGGGATGCCGTCGAGTTCGGAGTCGGCCTATGACGACGGAATCCGGATGAGCCCGTTCAAAATCGTGGAACGCGGCCAGATCCGGCGTGACCTGCTGACGTTTCTGCAGAATTCGGTGCGCGAGCCGAAGCTCCAGTACCAGGACCTGAAGGTCAAGCTCTACTCGGCCCAGCGGATCAAGGAACGGCTGGTCGCGCTCCTGGACGAGGTCGGCCGGGATGCTTTCGTCGCCTCGCTGCGCAAGTCGCTGGAGGACATTGAGGCTGAGGCCCGGCGGCGGATCGCTGAGCTGCCGGACGGCACCTTCCGCGTTAACTTCTTCTCCGACTCAACTCTGCGGGAGAACGTCCTCCTGAAATACCCCTGTGCCGTCACGGTCAAGGGGGACGAGCTGACGGTCGACTGGCGGGGTGCCGCTCCGCAGTTTCTCAACCGGGCCTTCAACGCCACCCTCGGCACCGCCAAATGCGGACTGGGCCAGGCAGTTCTTGGCTTCTTCTGGCCGGATCTCCCTCGTGGGATCAGCGTGATGAACCCGATGGAGGTCTTGACCGATGAGGGGAGCTGCATCAATCCAGGCCTGGAAGCACCACTCGGCCAGAGCCTGCAGGGCGCGTTCAAGACGTTCGGGGTGGTGCAGGCGCTCTTCGCCAAAATGCAGTACTCGTGCCCGGAAAAGTACGGGTCCCTCATCGCACCGTGGTTCAACCAGATCAATACGTTCCTGTTCGGCGGTCTCACCCAGCACGGGGAATTCGTCGGCAACGTGTGCGCCGACCTGAACGGCATGGGTGGCGGGGCCCGGGCGCACCGCGACGGCGAGAACTCCATGGCCCCGTTCTTCGCCGCCATGGCCGACCTCGGCGAGCAGGAGATCATCGAGGACGACGTCCCGTTCCTCCAGCTGATCTCCAAGAAGATCAAGCGCGATGCCCAGGGCTTCGGCAAGCACCGGGGTGGTATGGGCTACGAGATTGCCGTGGCCGCCCGCGGCACCCCGCTGTGGGGATTCGCGACCGTGTCCAGCGGCTCGAAGTTCCCGGCCGTCCCTGGCCTGTTCGGCGGGTACGGATGCCCCAGCTATCCGCTGGCGAAGATCAAGGGGGTCAACGTCTTCCAGCAGATGCAGGGAGCTCCGCGCAACTGGTCCTTCGACTTCGAGACGCTGATGAATGCCCAGCCGTTCACGGGCGCCAGGTACACCACCCACCACATGGGCATGGGGTTCGAGCTCGCCGACGAAGGCGAGGTGTACATGATCTGCCAGGGCAGCGGCGGCGGGTACGGCGATGTGCTGGAGCGTGACCCGGAGGCGGTGATGGCCGACGTTGAGGCGGGCTACCTGTCCCCGGAGACGGCCCGGGACGTTTATTTCGTCGTCTCCGACCCCGCCACACTCGCCGTGGACCTGGCGGCGACGGAAGCCGCCCGGGCCGAGGAGCGCCAGGCCCGCCTCGGACGTGGCCGTCCCTATGGGGATTTCGTCAATGAGTGGGTGACGCCGGAGCCGCCCCAGCACCTGCCGTACTACGGCTCGTGGGGCGACGACAACAGCATCATCCACGCCACCGCCTGGACCACGCAGGGACCAGTGCGGGTGTCCGGGCCGATGAACCAGCTGCCGCAGATCATGCTGCCCGACCCGAACCTGCTGGCGCTCGCCGCCCAGCAGGCGCGTATCGCCGAACTCGAGGCGCGACTGCAGAAACTCGATGGCCAATGAGCCGCCTGCTGGCCAGTCTGGGGGCGCCACCGTCCGGACGGGCCCGGCCGATATGGTTCGACGCCGCAGACTATGGGCGGGTCCGGCTGCTGGCGGGCCAGGAGGTGCCCTGGCACTCCCCCGCCGAGCTCACCGCATTCTTCGGCAAGACCCAGGGCATGTTCCGCTCGGACGCGGTCCTGATGGATGTCGGGGGCCTGTTCGCGCAGCGCGCGGCCGGTGATGAGCAATTGCGAGCCGCGATGGGCGCCCGGGCCCGCCCGGGATACGCCCTGCGGACCCTGCTCGGCGACGAGGAGGCCCGCAGCACCGCGGCCGAAGCGGTCCGGGCGCTGGCGGCCACCTCCGGTGGCGTTCCGCTCGTGCTGGTCGTGCCGGCGCCCAGCCGCTGGTTCACCGTGGCTGCCGCCCAGGTTCAGCCGGATGCCGGACCGCCAGATGCCGACCGGGCGGCGACCGCGGCGATGTACGTCGCCGACATGCTGCGGACCTTCGCCAGCCTGGGAGTGGACGGGATACTGCTGGACGAAGGGCCAGTATCCGGGCCTGAGCTCATCCACCCGGATATGTATCGTTCCGTGATAAACGTGGCTGACCATTACGAATGGCCGGTGCTGATCCGGACTGAGGCCGCCCCGGCGTGGCCGTGCGGGAGCATCGATGGCGTCGCGGCCTGGCTCGGGTCAGCGGCCCCCAGTGAACCCTCCGGCCGCTGGGGAGTCGTGGCCGGCACCAGGTTCTGGGCGGGCGCCGACCCGCCAGCGGCGGCCGAGATCGTGCTCACAGCCGTCCCCGCCGAGGCCGATCCCGAGGCAGTCATGACCCGGGTCCGCGCCGTGACCTGACCGGCCCCGCCACCTGGCGGTGCTGCGCACCTGAGAGGGCGACGATGATGACCGACGCCGAGTCCGGCCGGGCGTCCCCGGTGGCCGCCGGCAAACTGGCGGGCCGGGCCGCGCTGGTCACCGGGGGCACCCGCGGGATCGGCGCGGCGATCTGCGCCAGCCTGGCCGGCCAGGGCGCCTCGGTGGCCGCCGGGTACAGCGGCGACACCGGCCGGGCCAAGGTGTTCGTGGGCGACTTCGCACCGCAGTTCGGTCCGGCCCGCATTACCGTGCACCGGGGCAACGTGGCCAGCCCAGGAGACTGCCAGCGGGTCGTGCAGGAGGTGATCGCCGAGCATGGGCGGCTCGACATTCTGGTCAACAATGCCGGGGTCACCGTGGACAAGCTGGCGGTGGACCTGACCACCGCTGACTGGGACAAGGTGCTGGCTGTCAACCTGTCCGGCGCGTTTCACATGGCCCAGGCGGCCCTGGTCCACATGCTCGAGCGGGGCACCGGGCGGATCATCAACGTGTCCTCGCTGGCCGGCGAGATAGGCAACATCGGCCAGGCCAACTACGCCGCGTCCAAGTCCGGGCTGTTCGGGCTGACCAAGGCGCTCGCCCGCGAGGCGGCGTTCCTCCTGTCCCGGTCGGGCCGGCTGACCCCGGACACCATCGGGATCACGGTGAACGCGGTCACCCCCGGGTTCATCGCGACCGAGATGCTGGAGCACATACCGCCCAGGACGCTCAGCCGCCTGACGGCCCAGATTCCCTGTGGCCGGCTCGGGCGGCCGGAGGAAGTCGCCCGGATCGTGCATTTCCTGGCCGCAGATGCCTCGTCCTACATCACTGGGCAGATATGGGGGGTCAACGGCGGGCTGGACATGTAGGCAGGCCCGGTCAATAGCGCGAGACCGGCAGAAGCGAGGGGCAGCAACAGCGCCGGATCTGGCGCCTGGGCAGGCCACAGCCAGCAGCGTACGATGCGTCGATGGACAGGTCGAACCCGTCCGTGGCCCAGCGCGCCGCCGACGTCTCCAGCGCGCTAACGCCCCGTACCGGCGAACTGGCCACCGAGATTTACGACCTGATCGTGCGGGAGATCCCGCAGTTGCGCGGGGACAAGCAAGTCCTGACGCTGCTGGAAGCCAGCGTGGAGGAAAACGTCGCCACCGTGTTGCATATCCTGCAGCACGGCATCGACCTGGAGAACGTGCATGTGCCAGTGGCGGCCGCGGAATACGCCCGCCGGCTCGCGCAGCGCGGCATACCCATCGTGGCCCTGCTGCGGGCCTACCGGATCGGCGCCGCCCGGTTCCAGGACTGCTGCCTGGAGGAACTCGGGCGGCGCACGGATGACGCCTCGGTCGTGAGCGCAGCAGGCCTGCGCATGGCCAGCGTCACTGCCGCGTACATCGACCGGGTTTCAGAGCAGCTCGTGCTGGCCTACGAAGCAGAACGGGAGAACTGGCTGCGGAACCTCAGCGCGGCCCGGGTCGCCCGGGTCCAGGCGCTGCTCCGCAGTGAGCGGGTTGACCTGGACTCCTCCGAGGCCATCCTGGGCTACCGGCTCCGCCAGCACCACGTCGGGGTGGTGTGCTGGGTGACGATCCGGGCGGCCGGCGACACCCTGGCCCGGCTCGAGGAGGCCACCGCCGACGTGGCCCGGCGGGCGGGCTGCCGGGACCGGGCGATCTTCCTGCCCAAGGACGAGTCCAGCGCCTGGGCCTGGCTGCCGCTGGGCGGCCGGGCCACCGTGGCCATCGAGACGCCTGGTCACCGCCCGGCCGGCGCCGCGGCTGACATCCGGTTCGCCCTGGGCACCGTGGGCTCCGGCGTCGCTGGCTTCCGGCGCACTCACCAGCAGGCTCTGGGCGCCCAGGCTGTGGCGCTGGCCGCCGGCCCGTCCGGGCCGTTCCTCACCAGCTTCAGCGATGTTGCGCCGCTCGCCCTGATGTCGGGTTCGATCGACCTCGTCCGGGCCTGGGTGCTGGAGACGCTGCGATCCCTGGCCGACGATGACGACCACAACGCCGGTCTCCGCGACACCTTGTGGGTCTTCCTGCAGGAAGGCGGCAGCTTCAAGGCCACCGCCGAACGGCTGACCGTGCACAAGAACACCGTCCAGTACCGGGTCCGCAAGGCCGAGGAGAGTCTCGGCCGTCCTGTCGACGCGGACCACCTGCAGATCGAGCTGGCCCTGCTGGCCAGCCACTGGCTGGGGACGGCAGTCCTCCGGCAAGCGACCGGGCCGCGCGCCAGCCGTCCATAACGGCACCGAGGCGGCTTATTAGTGAGAATCTGCCCGATTCCGGGCAGGATGTTGCCATTCTGGTCGCTGATCAAGCATGCTGGCTCACGTGGCAGGTGCGCAACGGCCGTTCGAGGAGCTGGTCGCCCATCTCACCGGGAGCAGTTCGCTGGGGTCCGGGGAGGCGGCGCGGTTGATCGATGAAGTGGTCGGGTATTTCTCCGAGCCAGCGGACGTTTTCGTCCGCAGGCGCCACGGGGAACTCAAGGCACGGGGTCTGACTAACGACCGCGCGTTCCATCAAATCTCGGTTGAGCTGCAGCAGCGGCTGGTGGCACCGCCCCAGTACTCGCTGCGTCAGTTGCGCCGCATCATCTACGGCTGAGGGGCAGAGCATGTGCGGAATCGTCGCTCACATCGGGGGCCGTGACTGCGTGCCCATCCTGCTGGAGGGGCTGGCCCGGCTGGAGTACCGAGGCTACGACTCGGCCGGGATCGCGGTCCTGAGCCGGTCCGGCGAGATCCGCGTGCACAAGACCAAGGGCCGGGTGGCCGACCTGGCTGCGGGGCTGCCCGCGCGGTTCAAGGGCAGCCCGGGCATCGGCCACACCCGCTGGGCCACCCACGGCGAGCCGAGTGATGTCAACGCGCACCCGCACGTCTGCGGGCCCATCGCGATCGTGCACAACGGAATCATCGAGAATGCCGACGAGCTGCGGGCCAAGCTGGCCGTGGACGGGGCCGTGTTCGCCTCCGAGACCGACAGCGAGGTGCTCGCCCACCTGATCGCGGCCAGCACCGCCGACAGTCTGGAAGAGGCGGTCCGCCAGGCGCTGACCTCGGTGGTCGGCACCTACGGCATCGTGGTTCTGGACGCCCGCCATCCGGACGTCATCGTGGCGGCCCGTAACGGCAGCCCCGTGGTGCTCGGCCTGGGCGACAAGGAGATGTTCGTCGCCTCCGATGTGGCCGCGTTCGTCCGGTACACCCGCCAGGTCGTGCACCTGGACGACGGCGAGGTCGCGGCGGTCCGCGCGGACGGCTTCGTGACCTCCACCCTCGACGCCCGCACCACCATCAAAGAGCCCTCCACCATCGACACGGAAGCCGCCTCCTACGACGCCGAGGGCTACACGCACTTCATGCGCAAGGAGATCCACGAGCAGCCCCGCGCGGTCGAGCGGGCCCTGAGCGGGCGCCTGGACAGCCGCTTCCACACCGCGCACCTCGGCGGGCTGAACCTGGACGCGCGCGAACTCCGGGAGTTCCGCCGGGTCCTGGTGCTCGGCTGCGGCTCGGCCTACTACTCGGGCCAGGTAGGCGCGCAGCTCATCGAGGACCTGGCCCGCATCCCGGCGTCGGCCGAGCCGGCCTCGGAGTTCCGCTACCGCAACCCCGTGGTGGAGGCGGACACGCTGTACGTCGGGGTCAGCCAGTCCGGCGAGACCTACGACACCCTGGCCGCCATCCAGGAGCTGCAGCGCAAGGGCGGCCGCGTACTGGGGGTGGTGAACTCCGTGGGCAGCGCCATCGCCCGGCAGTGCGACGGCGGCATGTACCTGCACGCCGGCCCGGAGATCTCGGTCACCTCGACCAAGACCTTCACCGCCACGGCGGTCGCCTTCGCCCTGCTCGGGCTGCACCTGGGCCGCATCCACGACCTCTCGCCGGCCGACGGCCGGCGGATCATCGCCGGACTGCACGCCATTCCCGGGCAGATCGAGGAGATGCTGGCCGGGGAGGACCACATAGCGGACGTCGCCGCCGCGCTGGCGAACGCCCCGGGCATGTTCTTCATCGGCCGGGTCCGCGGCTACCCGGTCGCCCGGGAGGGGGCCCAGAAGCTCAAGGAAGTCTCTTACCTCCACGCGGAGGCCTACCCGGCCAGCGAGCTCAAGCACGGGCCGCTCGCCCTGGTGAACCCGGAGCTGCCCACGATCGCGATCGTGCCCAGCGACGAGCTGTTCGACAAGAACCTGTCCACGCTCGGCGAGATCAAGGCCCGCCGCGGCCCGGTGGTGGCCGTCGCGCACACCGACCTGGATCCCAAGCTGGCCGATCACGTGATCCGCGTGCCCAAGAACGAGCCTGAGCTGGACCCGATCCTGCTCTCCGTGCCGCTGCAGATGCTCGCGTATCACGCGGCGGTGGCGCTCGGCAACGACGTGGACAAGCCGCGCAACCTGGCCAAGAGTGTCACGGTGGAGTGAGCGGCGGTCCTGCCCCACACTGGGGTTCATGCGAGAACCGCCCGAACTGCCCGACCAGCTGGAGTCGGCGCTGGAGGCGTTCCGGCGGCACCTCGCGGCGGAGCGCGGGGTGTCCGGGCACACGGTCCGGGCCTACCTGGGTGATGTCCGCGCGCTCCTGGAGTACGCCGCCCACGCGGGTGTGACCAGCCCGGACGGCCTTGATATCGCGGTCTTGCGGGGCTGGCTGGCGGGCCAGCACGCCACCGGGCGGGCCCGGGCCACGCTGGCCCGGCGGGCCGCGTCGGCCCGCACGTTCACCGCGTTCGGGCACGCCCGCGGCTGGCTGCCCAGTGACCCCGGGCCGTTGCTGGGCACGCCCCGGCTACGCCGGAAGCTGCCCGAGGTGATCCGCCAGGACCAGATGGCGGCGGTGCTCGCGGCCCAGCACGGCCCGGCCCCCGGAAGCCCGGCCCCCGGAAGCCCTGCACCCGGAAGCCCTGCACCCGGAAACCCGGCACCGGAGAGCCCGGCACCGGGAGGCAGCGAGCCGGATCCCCGCGATCAGGCGCTGGCCCTGCGCGACACCGCGATCATGGAGCTGCTCTACGCCACCGGGATCCGGGTCAGCGAGCTGTGCGGGCTCGATCTCGGTGACCTGGACCATGAGCGGCGGACCATCCGGGTCATGGGCAAGGGCGGCAAAGAGCGCACGGTCCCGGTGGGACTGCCCGCCGAGCGGGCCACCGCGCGCTGGGCCCGGGACGGGCGGCCAGTCCTGCTGGCCCCGGACAGTGCGGCCGCCCTGTTCGTCGGGGCGCGCGGCAGGCGGCTGGATCCGCGGACCGCGCGGCGGGTGGTGCACACGAGGCTGGCCGCCGTGCCCGCGGTGCCCGATACCGGGCCGCACGGTCTGCGCCACGCGGCCGCGACCCACCTGCTGGAAGGCGGTGCGGACCTGCGCAGCGTGCAGGAAATCCTCGGTCACGCGTCGCTGGGCACCACCCAGATCTACACGCACGTCTCGGTCGAGCGGCTGACGTCCGCGTTCCGCCAGGCGCATCCCCGGGCGTGACATGGCCCCGGCCTGGACGTACCCGGGCCCGCCTGAGGAGGCGGGCGCCGAAGGAGCTTAGGGGCCGAGCGAAGTGAGTGCATCCGCGGGCTTGAGTGCAGAGAGTAGACTGGCTTACAGGTCGTGGAGTCGGCCCGCGTCAAGCGGACGGCTTCCCGGCTAATTCGCGCGTCCGCTTGCCGCCAGGTGCCGGTTCGGCCCCCGGCGGGACGCATCCCACCGGTCCGCGGTTTCCCACACCGCGGCGGGTGCGCCCGGGCGCCAGGCAACAACCGAGAGCGTCGGTGTGCTCAGGCACGGGCGCGTAACAGGAAGGGGACCGCGGGCATGGCTCCGGTCGTAACTATGCGGCAGCTGCTTGAGAGCGGCGTGCACTTCGGGCACCAGACCCGGCGCTGGAACCCCAAGATGAAGCGATTCATCCTGGCCGAGCGCAACGGCATCTACATCATCGATCTCCAGCAGTCGCTCGAATTCATCGACACCGCCTACGAGTTCATCAAGGAGACGGTCGCTCACGGCGGCTCCATCCTGTACGTCGGCACCAAGAAGCAGGCTCAGGAAGCGGTCGCCGAGCAGGCCCGCCGGGTGGGCATGCCCTTCGTCAACCAGCGCTGGCTGGGCGGCATGCTGACGAACTTCCAGACGGTGTTCAAGCGTCTCCAGCGGCTCAAGGAGCTCGAGGAGCTCGACTTCGACGACGTGGCCGGCTCCGGGATGACCAAGAAGGAGCTGCTCCAGCTGCGCCGCGAGCATGACAAGCTGGAGCGCTCGCTGGGCGGGATCCGGGACATGTCCCGGGTGCCGAGCGCCATCTGGGTGGTGGACACCAAGAAGGAGCACATCGCCGTCAGCGAGGCCCGGAAGCTGGGCATCCCGGTCATCGCCATCCTCGACACGAACTGCGATCCGGACGAGGTCACCTACCCGATTCCGGGGAATGACGACGCCATCCGCAGTGTTTCGCTGCTGACCCGGGTCATCGCCGATGCGGTGGCCGACGGCCTGATCGCCCGGGCCGGGGCGGCGGACGGCGAGGCTAAGCCCTCCGCGGCGCCCACGTCCGGCGAACTCGGTGCCGAAGAGCCGCTGGCTGAATGGGAGCTGGCGGTCCTGGAGGGCAAGGCCAGCGACGATGCCGCGGCCCAGACCCCCGACGCGCCAGCAGACCAGGCCAACGGGACGACGCCGGACCAGGCCAACGGGACGGCCGCCGACCAGGCCAACGGGACGGTGCCCGAGCAGGCTGACACCCCGGCGCCTGAGCCGGAGGCGGCGGGCGTGTCCGCTGGCTCCGGTGAGTCGCACGAGGCCTGAGGCAGCGGACCGGCGGACGGCCTAACGGAGGGACTAGCGGAGCGGGGCGACCAGCCCCGCGCCACTACAAAGACACAGCGAGAGATGAGGAAATGGCGAACTTCACCGCCGCGGACGTGAAGCGGCTGCGTGAGCAGACGGCCGCGGGAATGATGGACTGCAAGCGGGCCCTTGAGGAGGCCGACGGTGACTTCGACGTCGCCGTGGAGCTCCTCCGCGTCAAGGGCGCCAAGGATGTAAGCAAGCGGGCTTCCCGGACCGCCGCGAACGGGCTGGTGACCGCGGAGCTTGACGGCACGGACGCCGGGGTGCTCCTCGAGCTCAACTGCGAGACCGACTTCGTCGCCAAGACCGATGTGTTCCAGGCCCTGGCCGCGCAGATCGCGAGCGTGGCCCTGCAGCAGCGGCCCGCCGACCGGCTGACCCTGCTCGGACTGGAGCTCCGGCCCGGCACCACCGTCCAGCAGCACATCGAGGAGGCCGGCGCCTCGCTCAAGGAGAAGATCGAGCTGGGCCGGTACACGCTCCTTGAGGGCGGCTACGTCGCTACCTACCTGCACAAGTCCGACCCAGGGCTGCCGCCGACCGTGGGCGTGCTCGTCCAGCTGGACAAGACGTCGCCCGAGGCGGCCAAGGACGTGACGCACCAGGTGGCCGCGATGCGGCCGCAGTACCTGACCCGTGATGAGGTGCCCGCGAACGTGGTCGAGCACGAGCGGGGCATCATGGAGCAGATCACCCGGGATGAGGGCAAGCCGGAGCAGGCGGTTCCCAAGATCGTCGAGGGCAGGCTCAACGCGTTCTTCAAGGACGTGGTGCTGACCGAGCAGCCTTTTGTCCGGGACCCGAAGAAGTCCATCAAGCAGTTGCTCGCCGATCAGGGGGTTACCGTCCGCGCGTTCGCGCGGTTCCAGGTCGGCCAGGCCGGATGAGGACCGGAGCCAGCTGGTGAGCGAAGGCAAAGGAGCACATCCCGTGGACGGCAGCGCCCCGCGCCCTGCGGGCGCTGCCGTGCGCGCGGACGCCGCGGCCGGGCCAGCCACGTCCGCGGCCGCCGAGGCGGAGCGCTATCCGGAGCCCGAGGCACCGAAGGCGCACCGCCGCTGGAACCGCGTGGTCGTGAAGCTCTCCGGGGAGGCCTTTTCCGGGAACGAGCCGCTGGGCATCTCGCCGGATGTGGTCTTCCACCTGGCCAAGGAGATTGCGGCGGTGGTGGCCGACGGGGTCGAGCTGGCCGCGGTGGTCGGGGGCGGCAACATGTTCCGCGGCAAGCAGATGGCCGAGCGCGGCATCGACCGGGCCCGGGCCGACTACATGGGCATGCTGGGAACCGTGATCAACTGCCTGGCCCTCCAGGACGTGCTGGAGAAGCTCGGCGTGGAAACCCGGGTGCAGACCGCGATCACCATGGGACAGGTGGCCGAGCCCTACATTCCCCGCCGGGCCATCCGGCACCTGGAAAAGGGCCGTGTGGTGATCTTCGGCGCGGGCCTGGGCGCTCCGTTCTTTTCCACCGACACCTGCGCCGCGCAGCGCGCCCTGGAGATCGGCGCGGAAGCGGTGCTCAAGGGCACTCAGGTGGACGGGGTCTACGACGCGGATCCCCGCACGATTCCCGGTGCGACGCGATTCACCCAGATCGACTACGGCGAGGTTCTCCGCCGCGAGCTGAAGTTCATGGACGCGACCGCGGTGAGCTTGTGCATGGACAACGGCCTGCCCATCGTCGTTTTCGACCTGATGGAAGAGGGCAACGTCGCGCGGGCGGTGCGCGGTGACAGGATCGGCACGCTCATCTGCCGGTCGGGGGACTACTAAGACCCGTTCAGCCGCGGAAAGCGTGAAGGCACAGAACGCACAGGAGCCGCAGTGATAGACGACACTCTCTTCGAGGCCGAGGAGAAAATGGAGAAGGCCGTGGTGGTGGCCAAGGAAGAGTTTGGCACCATCCGGACCGGGCGCGCGCATCCGTCCATGTTCGGCAAGATCACTGCCGAGTATTACGGAACCCAGACTCCGGTGAATCAGCTGGCCTCGTTTCACATCCCGGAGCCCCGGATGGTGATCGTCCAGCCGTTCGACAAGTCGTCCATGGCCAACATCGAGAAGGCGATCCGCAATAGTGATCTCGGGGTCAACCCGAGTAACGACGGCAACATCATCCGGGTCGTCTTCCCGGAACTGTCCGAGGAACGGCGCAAGGACTTCATCAAGGTGGCCCGGCACAAGGCCGAGGACAGCCGGGTCTCCATCCGCAATATCCGACGGCACGCCAAGGACTCCCTGGACAAGATGGTCAAGGCCGGCGAGGCGGGTGAGGACGAGGTGCACCGGGCCGAACGGGAACTCGACGAGCTGACGCACACCTACGTGGGGCAGGTGGACGAACTGCTGCGGCATAAGGAAGCCGAGCTCCTCGAGGTCTGAGATTTGGGTCCCGACGGGCTAAGCGAACCGGGCCACGCTCCGGAGCAAGCCGGCCAGCCCGGGGCGGAGCCACCGCCACCGGAGGCCACCCCCGCCGGGCCCCTGCCCGCGGGGCCTCCGCCCGCTGAGCCCCCGCCGCCGGAACTCCCGCCCGCTGAGCTGCTCAAGCCTTCCCGGGCCGGCCGCAACCTCCGCGCCGCGATCGTGGTCGGCCTGCTCCTGGGCGGCCTGGCCCTGGTCACCCTCTTCACCATCAAGGTCATCTTCCTGATCTACGTGGCCGCCGTGGTCGCACTCGGCCTGTGGGAACTCACCCGGGCCCTGGCGGTGCGCGGCATCCGGCTGCCACTGGTCCCGGTGGCCGCCGGCGGCGCGGTCATGCTGGGGCTGGCCTACCACAGCGGCGAGCGCCCGCTGGTCGCCGCGCTGGCCGTGACCGTGATCGCGGTTCTGGCCTGGCGGATGGCCGGTGGCAGCGCCGGCTACCTGCAGGACGTCACCGCCGGGATGTTCACCCTCGTCTACCTGCCGCTGATGGCGTCGTTTGTCGCGCTGATGCTGGCCGCCCCGGACGGCTCCCGGCGCGTCCTGGCCTGGCTCGTGGTCACGGTCTGCAGTGATATCGGTGGTTACCTGGTGGGCAGCCTGCTGGGACGGCACCCGATGGCCGCCGTGATCAGCCCGCATAAGACCTGGGAGGGCTTCGCCGGCTCCGCGCTGGCCTGCATCGTGGCCGGTGTCTTGCTGCTGACCCTGCTGCTGCACGGCACGTGGTGGCAGGGCGTCGTGCTGGGCGTCGTCGCCGTCGGCGCGGCGACCCTCGGCGACCTGGCCGAGTCCATGATCAAGCGGGATCTCGAGATCAAGGACATGGGCACGGTGCTGCCTGGCCACGGGGGAGTCCTGGACCGGATCGACTCGCTGCTGATCACCGCGCCCGTGGTCTGGCTGCTGCTGGTGATCTTCCTTACCTGATCTTCCTCACCCGCTGATTCGCACTGGTTCACGTACTGGCGTTTGGCCGCATCCGCCTTGGGGACTTTGCGGGCGACTCGTACATACAGTCGGGGGAGATGCGGAGCATAGCGGGATGTTTAGACGCGTCAGCCTGGTCTTTCTGGTCTACATCATCGTCGGGATCGTGGTCGCCGTGGAAAAGCACTACATCACGGTGAACCTGCTGAAGTGGGTGCTGTCCGCCCTGCTCGCGATCTTCCTGTGGTGGCTTCCGCTGTTGGGAGTCAACCTGCATATCCATTAATTCTCAGATAACGAAAACCGTAAGGGCGCGGCCGGGGAGCCGCGCCCTGCGGCGTGCGGGCGCGGGAGTCGCGCCCTGCGGGGTGAGCCAGCGGCCTCCGCCGTTACGCGGTGACTACCCAGTTCCGGCGCTGGGCCGCCAGGTGCGTGACCAGGCTGGCCGAGCCGCGTTCCTTGGCGAACAGCCGTTCCCGCTCGCTGATGGGCAAGACCCACAGCCAGCGCACCGGGTCGCCGCCAAAGGAGAACCCGGACAGGTCCGGTACCTCCGGCCCGGGTAGCTGGGCCGGATCGTCGAGCAGCAGCACCGCGGTGTTCCCGCCGCCCAGCGGGAAGGTGGCGGGCTCGTGGTACCACCTGATCGTGTGGCCCGGCCCGAACCAGGTCACGGCGCGCCAGGGGTAGTGCGCCAGCCACAGGAAGATACGCGCCGCTTCCGGGCTGGGCAGGGTGGTGGCCAGGGCCAGCTCGATCCGCCCGGAGGAGGCAGGGTCCTCGGAGAACTGCTCGACGACCGGCATCCGCTGGCAGCTCATGCCGAGCGTGGACAGCACGGTGAACGGCCGGCTGCGGGTCGGTGGCCGTTCGGACACCCCGGCCGACGGCTGCCGGCCGCCGCTGACATCCCAGTACCGGGCCCCCGGGCCGAGCCGGCCCAGCAGGTGCCCCAGGGCCGCCTTCTGGAAGCCGGCCCACGCACCCTCGCTGACCCGCCAGCGCCAGAAGGCCGTGGCCCGGTCCGCCCGCGGGCCCAGTCCTTCCATGGCGTCGTCCAGGGACCACGCGAACGGGGTCTGGCCGACGCATTCCCGGCTGTAGCCGGGCATCCCGCGGGACATGTCCGACCAGCCGGGAATCACCGCGAGCAGCCGGCCGCCCTCCACCAGGGCCACCCCGTCGCCCTCCTCGAACCACAGCGGGCGCAGGATGTGCGGGTCCAGCGGCGGCCGGCCCCCCGGATGCTTGGTGTGCCCGGCCGGCATGACCGGCGCCTGCCCGGCCTCGACCTGCGCCGGGTCGGCGGCGGCCGGGGCCGGCTGGTGGTTGGCGAGCCAGACCGCGGCGATCACGGACGTCTGGTCGTACACGTACGCGGCGGTGGTAACGCCGTCGTACTCTACGACCAGCCGTCGGCTGCCGTACGGGCTCTCACTGGTGAGCAGGATGTCTGGCCGACCCGGCCGGGCGGCGAGATTGCCTTCTCTCCCGCCCCTGCGCAAAGTCGGCATAACCGAAATCTACTGATTCGCCGCAGGTCATTGCGGCCGCACCCAGGATATTGTTAAGCGTTCGAAACGACCTTTCCCACGGAGCACAGGTGCCTAGCCGAGCAACCCCCACCCGACCGCCCCGGCATCTGGCTGACCTGGACCCGGCGGAGCGCCGCGCCGCCGCTGCTGAGCTGGGTGGCCCGGCGTTCCGCGCCGATCAGCTGGCCCGGCACTACTTCGCCCGGCTGACCGATGACCCCGCGGACATGACCGACCTGCCGGCCGCCTCCCGCGACGAGCTGGCGGGCCGGCTGCTGCCCCGGCTGCTCACCGCGCAGCAGGAGCTGACCTGTGACGAGGGGATGACCCGCAAGACGTTGTGGCGGGCCTTCGACGGTGCCCTCATCGAGTCCGTCCTGATGCGCTATCCGCAGAGGGTCACCATGTGCGTGTCCTCGCAGGCGGGCTGCGGGATGGCCTGCCCGTTCTGCGCGACCGGCCAGGCCGGGCTGACCAGGAACCTGTCCGCCGGGGAGATCGTCGCGCAGGTGGTCGCGGGTGCGCGGGCGCTGGCCCGCGGCGAGGTGCCCGGCGGCCCGGGACGGGTCTCCAACATCGTGTTCATGGGCATGGGTGAACCGCTCGCCAACTACGCCAGCGTGCTGAAGGCCGTGCGCCGGATCACCGACCCGGTGCCGGACGGTCTGGGGATCTCCCAGCGCTCGGTGACCGTCTCCACGGTCGGGCTGGTTCCCGCCATCCGCCGGCTCACCGCCGAAGGCCTGCAGGCCCGGCTGGCGGTCTCGCTGCATGCTCCCGACGACGAACTGCGTGACGAGCTCGTGCCGGTCAACCGCCGCTGGCCGGTGGCTGAGGTCCTGGAGTCCGCGTGGGATTATGCGGGCACCACCGGCCGGCGGGTGTCCATCGAGTATGCGCTGATCAAGGACGTTAACGACCAGCCCTGGCGGGCCGACATGCTCGCCGGGCTGCTGGCCGGGCGGCTGACCCACGTCAACCTGATCCCGCTCAACCCCACCCCCGGCTCGCGGTGGACGGCGTCCGAGCCGGGTTCCATGCGGGAGTTCGAGGACCGGCTGGCGGCCCGCGGGATCCCGGTCACCATGCGCGATACCCGGGGCAGCCAGATCGACGGGGCCTGCGGCCAGCTCGCCGCGCCGTCGCTGACCTCCCAGACGCGGGTCACACCGCCCCGGGCGCCTCAGACGCTGCAGATCAGCGCCCGGGTACCGTAGTCGTCCATGCCGGGCAAGGAGGCTCTCGCCAGAGGTTGCCGCACGCTGGCGTGGCAGGTCGTGCACCGGGCCTGGCGCGCGGCGCAGCAGGCCGGCGCGATTACCGCGGCTACCCCGGCGGGCCGCCGGTTCGCCGCGTTCGGCCCCGGGTCGGTCATGGCCTTCCCGACCGGGACGCTCTACGGCGAAGCGTGGATCGACGTCGGGGCCGGCTCGCTGATCGGGGCCGAGGTCACCCTGACCGCGGGCCTGGTGCCGGGCCACCAGCTGGGCGACTCCCCGGTGCTCCGGGTCGGGAACGGCTGCGTGATCGGCCGGGGCAGCCACATCATCGCCCACCACTCGATCGTCATCGGTGATGACGTGTTCACCGGCCCGTACGTCTACATCACCGACCAGAACCACGGGTACACCGACCCGGACGTGCCGATCGGGCGGCAGTGGCCGAGCAATACCGCGGTGTCCATCGGCCCGGGAACGTGGCTAGGAGCTGGTGCGATCGTGCTGCCCGGCGCGCAGATCGGCCGTAATGTGGTGGTGGCCGCGGGCTCGGTGGTCCGCGGGATGGTGCCTGACCGCTGCGTGATCGCCGGTGTTCCCGCGAAGGTGGTGCGGGAATACGTCGCCGGGGATGGCTGGTCACGGCCTTCGCCTACCGTGGGCGACCGTACCTGAGCATTGGGGAATCCAAGAGGGCACGTGAAGGGACGCAAGGACCTCGTCGCGAGCGCGGCGTACCTGCCTGAGCCTGCGGCCGTCGCGGCGGCCCGCAAGTTCGTGCGCGATACGCTGCGTTCCTGGCTGGACACTGCGCCCGGCGCCGAGGCGGACGGCGGCCTGGTCGATGACGCGGTCCTGCTGACCAGCGAGCTGGTCACCAACGCCGTGGTGCACGCCGGCACCCAGGTCCAGGTCACCTGCAAGCTCGCCGCGGGCGCGGTGGAAGTCGTGGTCCGGGACAGTCACCCGGCCCGGATGGTGCCCGGCCCCGCACCCGACGACACGGTTCCCGCCGAGCGCACCGGCGGGCGGGGCCTGTTGCTGCCCTCCGCCCTGGCGGCCGCCTGGGGGGTCAGCTACGGGACCGACGCCAAGGCCGTCTGGTTCCGGATGGGTCTTCCCGGCACCCCGGGCGGGGCGTCGGGAGCCGAGGCCGACCCCGCGGCGCTGGAGGCCGTGGTGCCGGCCAGCGCGTGGAACGTCACCGGCGGCGCACCGGAGGGTGCATCGCCAGCCAGCGCACCGGCGGGCCCCGCCTCCGCCGGCCCCGTGCCGGCCAGCACGATGCCGCTCTACAACGCGGCGGCTAGGTCCGGGTATGACAAGCTGCTGGACCAGTGCGTAGCGTCGGCGCGGCTCATCGCGTCCGCCGACAGTGCTTATGCCCTGGTCGCGGACGAGGACGGGGATCTGGGCGTGCGCGCGGCCAGCGGGCTCGGCCCGGCCGCGTGGCTGCGTACCGCGCCGTCCGTCTCGACCGTGCCGTTCATGGTGGATGGCCAGGTGACCGGGGTGCTGGCGGTTGCAGCCGCCCGTCCCGGACGGTTCGCGGAGGCCGAGGTCCGGCGGCTGCAGCAGCTGGCGGACCAGATGGCCCCGGCGCTCGAGCGGGCCCGGCTGGCCGAGCTGGAACGGGCCCGGCGGGCCCGGATCGGGGTGCTGGCCGAAGCCGGCACGCTGCTGGCCGGCCCGCTGGACCAGGACCGGATCCTGGCCGTGGCCGGGCAGGTCGCCGTGCCCCGGCTCGCGGCGTGGTGTGCGGTGCTGCTGTCCGGTCCCGGCGGTGACCTGCGGCTTACCGTGGCCCGTCACGCGGACGAGTCGCAGGCGGGCGCGCTCACCTGGCTGCTGAACCGGGGCTGTGACCTGGCGCCGCCGGCCATCGCCGCGGACGCCCGGGACGGAGCCGCGCGCTCCTGGCCGCTGGCCGCACTGGTCCCGGCCCAGGCCCCGCCCGGCGTGGCCGACCTGGCCGCCCGGGGGGCCTGGTGCTTCCCGCTGACCACCGGGGGTGGCCCGCTGGGGCTGCTCATCCTGGGCGGACCGCACGGCGGGCCTCCCTCCCGGGAGGTGCAGAGGCTGGCGGAGGACCTGGCGGCCCGGATCGCGCTGGCCCTGGAGAACTCCCGCCTCACCGCGCGGCAGCAGCAGGCCAGCGATGCGCTGCACGCCGCCCTGGTACCGCCGGAGCTCCCCCGCATTCCCGGCGTCGAGCTGGCCTTCGCGCACGACCTGCCCGGCACCGACGGGTCCAGGAGCGACCTGTCCCGGGCTGACGCGGGCGGCGGCGACTTCTGTGACGTGTTCCCGGTGACCGGCCGGCGATGGCGGTTCGCGATCGGCGAGGTGTGCGGGACGGGTCCGGCCACCCTGGCGGTGACCTCGCTGGCCCGCAACGCGCTGCGCATCCTGGGCGCGGCCGGGCTGGACATCCCCGCCGTCCTGGACCGGCTGAACCAGCTGATCCTGGATGAGCGGGCTCCGGGCACGTTCCTGACCCTGGTCCACGGCGAGATCGTGCCGGGCGACCCGGCCGGGGTCTCGCTGGCCTGCGCGGGGCAGCCGCTGCCGCTGGTGTTGCGGCCCCGGGGACGGCCGGAGACGGCCGCGGCCCCGCAGCCGGTGCTCGGCGTTATCGAGGGACAGGCCTTCTCCGCCCAGGACGTCACGCTCGATCCCGGTGACCTGCTGCTCTGCGTCACCGACGGGGTGACCCGGCGGCGCGACGGCGACCGGCAGCTCGATGACGACGACGGCCTGGCCCGGCTGCTGGCCGCGTGCACCGGGCTGACCGCGGACGTGGTGGCGGACAAGGTCCACGAGGAAGTCCGGACCTTCGGCGGCCACCCGGCGGTGGACGGCATGGCCGTGCTCGTCATCCGGGCCGCGACCTGAACGAGCCGGCCCGCCGCATTCCCGCTTACGATGAGGCGCTGGCCCCGATCCCCGCTTACTCGGTGCGCAGCCGCGGGTTGAACACCTCACCGCGCAGCGCCCGCCCGATCAGATCGACACCCCGCGCGGTGTCCACCAGCCTGCGTCCCTCGCTGCGGTAGGCGGCCAGCACCGCGTCGACCCCGTGGGCGGGCAGCGACCCGCCCAGTTCGGTCCGGGCGCTGCGGTACCCGTCGCGGGCCCCCTCCACGCACGCGGCCACGTGGTGCCGGGCCATGGTGGCCAGCGCGAGCGGGTGGCGCCGCAGCACCCCATACAGCCGGTAATCAGGCGGCACCACGTCGAGTAGCCAGGCTACGGCGGTGGCCTCAAAATCCGTACTGCCTGGCGGATGCACCCCGGTCGGCCAGCCCGGCGGAACGTACGCTGCCATGCCACGACAATAGCAAATAATCGAACATTCGTTCAAAGCAGTCCAGGGAGGGCCCAACACCCCGACGCCCTCGACCCGGATGAGGCTTTCACAAGATCAGCAGTAACTGAAAGTAACGTTCAGGTGGTTCTCCCCGTCCTCTCCCCGGGCCCGGAGAACGGGCCGGGGAGAGGACGGGGCACGGGCCGCGGAGCCTGCGATCGGGCCGCGAGCCGCTACTTGGCGGCGCACTGGGCGGGCGCCGGGTCGAGACGGGTGACGCGAGTCTGGGCGCCCAGGTCAGCGTGGCGCCGCCAGCGGCGGCCCCTCCTGGCGCGCCGGGCCTCGCGGACCCGGCCCTCTTCTGCGGCGTGGTCGAGCATGTCCTTGACGTGCTGGGCGGCCACTGCCGACTGGATTACTGGATGCACGACATCCTCCTTGGTTCGCGGCCACGGTCATGACCGCACACCATTCAGGTTCGTCGTAAGGCCCCCCGCGCCACATCGGGAAGATGCCTTATCTCGGCTCCGCGGGAGGTACTTAGGCCCCCCGCCCGGCTTAGGCCCCGGCTTAGACCCCCGGCCCCCGCCCCACTAGACCCCGCCGGCCTGGGCTCCCGCCTGGCCCGGACCCCCACGCGGCTTAGCTCCGTCTCCTTAACCCTCCTGATACCTGCCCGTGCCACCCTGGACCGGGTGGGCGGGGAGTACGCAGGCTGGCAGGGGCACGTCATCGTCTGCGGGCTGCACGGCGTGGGGCTGCGCATCGTCGAACTGCTCCATTCCTCCAGCGTGCCGACCGTCGTCATCGACGACGACCCGGGCCCGCGCCTGGCCCGCACCCTGATCGGCTGGGGCATCCCGCATATCGCGGGCAGCCCGCGGTCAGCCGAGACCCTGGCCGGAGCCGGGCTGGCCGGGGCCGAGGCGGTCATCTGCGCCCAGGAAGACGATCTCCCCACGCTCGAGACCGCCCTGCTGACCCGGGAGCTGCGCGCCGATGTGCGGGTCGTGGTCCAGCTCAGCAACCCGGCCGTGGGCCGGGCGCTGTCCCGGATCGCGATCTCGGTGCTCGATGTGGCCGGGCTGTCCGCGCCGTCGATCACGGAAGCCTGCCTGCATACCGGCGTCCAGGAGATCCGGCTGGCCAGCGAGCGGTTCGCCGCCGCGCGGACCGTCGCCCCCGCCTCCGGTACGCTGCGCGAACTGTACGGGGCGCTGGCCCCGATCGCCGTGCTGCCCGCCGGCGGCGGCGACACGGTGATCTGTCCCGGCCGTGATCACCGGGTCGCGGCCGGAGACGGCGTGACGCTGTTCGGGACCCCGGACGAGCTGCACACCGCGGGGGTGATCGCGCTTCGCCATGCCCCGGCCATCAGGCCCGGTGCGCTCCGAGCCCCCGGGGTGCCGGCCACCTCCCCGGGCCCGCCGAGCTGGCTCACCCGCGGCCTGCGTTCCGCGCGGCACTTGGCCGCCTCGCTGCTGCAAGCCGTGGACCGCCGCCTGGTCGCCGCGTTGTTCGCGCTGTTCACCGTGGTCATCGCGTCCACCGTGATCCTGCGGCTGGCCTACCGGCTGGGCGGGCACCACATCCCGCTGCTGGACGCCATGTACTTCACCGCCGAGACGGTCACCACGGTGAACTACGGCGACTTCTCCTACATAAACCAGAGCCCGTGGCTCATAGGCGGAGCCGTCGTGCTGATGCTGCTCGGCGCCCTGTTCGTCGCGCTGTTCTTCGCCATGCTCACCAACATGCTGGTCAGCCGCCGCATCGAGGAATCGCTGGGCCGGGCCCGGATCACCGGGCTGCGCGGCCATGTGCTGGTCATCGGCCTGGGCTCGGTGGGCATGCAGGCCGCCGCCCGGCTGGTCGCCGCGGGCAGCGAGGTGGTCGTGGTCGAGAAACACGACGCTAACCGGCACCTCAGCCAGGCCCGGGCCCTCGGCGTGCCGGTGGTCATCGCGGACGCCACCCTGCCCGAGACGCTGGAGTCGGTCAGCCTGGCCAGCGCCTCGGCCGTAGCGGTACTGACCAGCGACGACCTGGCCAACCTGGAAACCGGCCTGGCCGTGCGCGACCAGCTCGGGACGCGCTGGGAGGCCACCCCGGTGGTGCTGCGCATGTTCGATCCGCAGCTGGCCCGGTCGGTCCGGCACAACTTCGGGTTCCGCAACGTCCGCTCCACTGCCGCCCTGGCCGCGCCCTGGTTCGTCGGCGCGGCGCTCGGCCTCGACGTGCTCAACACGTTCTACGTGGGCGACGAGCCGCTGCTGGTGGCCCGGCTGACGGTGAGCCGCGGGGGCGGCCTGGACGGGCTGGCCCTGCGCGACCTGGGCGCCCGGACCCGCGTCCTGGCCATCAGCCGGGTGCCCCATCAGGCCTACCTGGAGCACCCGCCGCGCCGCGGTACCCGGCTGATGGCCGGGGACCAGGCCTACCTGATCGGCCCCTACGAGGAACTGCTCGCGGTGCTCCGCCGGGACCGCCCGGCCCCGCAGGGCGACAACGGAGGCCGCCGCCAGGCCGCCCCGGCCCCGCGCCCGCCGGCTGCTCCCGCCGGGCCGCCGGCCGCTCCCGCCGGGAGCACCGAATAGGCGCCGTCGGGTCTGGTGATCAGCGGCGAATACAATGGGAGGGCTGCGTGTTGTACATGTCAGCTCCCCACCTTCGATGCAAATGAGATTCCGTATGCCCGTTCGCCAGACCCAGCTCGCCACGCGTGATGAATTGCGCAACGTGGCGATTGTCGCGCACGTCGACCACGGCAAGACGACGCTGGTCGACGCCATGCTCTGGCAGTCCGGTGCATTCCGGGTCGGCGCCCAGGTCAACGACCGGGTCCTCGACTCCGGTGACCTGGAGCGGGAAAAGGGCATCACGATCCTGGCCAAGAACACCGCGGTGGCGCACGGCGGCCTGACTATCAACATCGTGGACACCCCCGGGCACGCCGACTTCGGCGGCGAGGTCGAGCGCGGCCTGTCCATGGTGGACGGGGTGCTGCTGCTTGTGGACGCCAGCGAGGGCCCGCTGCCGCAGACCCGCTTCGTGCTCCGCAAGACGCTGGAGGCGAACCTCCCGGTCATCCTGGTGATCAACAAGGTGGACCGGCCGGACGCGCGGATCGCCGAGGTGGTGGACGCGTGCTACGAGCTGTTCCTCGACCTGGACGCCACCGAGGACCAGATCGAGTTCCCGATCGTCTACGCCTCCGCGCGGGCCGGCCGGGCCTCGCTGACCCGCCCGGACGATGGCACCTTGCCCGACTCGGCCGATCTGGAGCCGCTGTTCACGGCGCTGCGAGAGACCGTGCCCGCACCGTCCTACGATCCGACTGAGCCGCTGCGCGCGCACGTCACCAACCTAGACGCGTCGGCCTACCTAGGCCGGATCGCGCTGTGCCGGGTGGAGTCCGGGGAGATCATCAAGGGCCAGCAGGCGGCCTGGTGCCGGCGCGACGGTTCCATCGAGAAGGTCAAGATCACTGAGCTGTTCCGGACCGAAGCGCTGGAGCGGGTGCCCGCCCAGAGTGCCGGGCCCGGGGACATCATCGCGGTGGCTGGCATCCCGGAGATCATGATCGGCGAGACGCTGGCCGATCCGGACGACCCGCGCCCGCTGCCGCTGATCACCGTGGACGAGCCCGCCATCTCCATGACCATCGGGGTGAACACCTCCCCGCTGGTCGGGCGCGAGAAGGGCTCGAAGGTGACCGCGCGGATGGTGCGCGACCGGCTGGACCGGGAACTGGTCGGCAACGTGTCGCTCCGGGTCCTGCCGACCGACCGGCCGGACACCTGGGAAGTACAGGGTCGCGGCGAGCTGGCCCTGGCGGTGCTGGTGGAGACCATGCGACGGGAAGGCTACGAGCTCACCGTCGGCCGTCCCACCGTGGTCACCCGCGAGGTCAACGGCAAGCTGCACGAGCCGGTGGAGCGGCTCACCGTGGACGTGCCCGAGGAGTACCTGGGCGCGGTCACCACCCTGCTGGCCCTCCGCAAGGGCCGGATGGAGCGCATGACCAACCACGGCACCGGCTGGGTCCGGCTCGACTTCGTCGTGCCCGCCCGCGGCCTGATCGGCTTCCGCACCCAGTTCCTCACCGACACCCGCGGCACCGGCATCGCGCATCATGTGTTCGACGGATACGAGCCGTGGTCAGGGGACATGCGGATGCGCCCGACCGGGTCGCTGGTCGCCGACCGGACCGGTTCGGCCAGCGCCTACGCCATGTTTTCGCTCCAGGAACGGGGCGCGCTGTTCGTGGCGCCGGGGACCGAGGTGTACGAGGGCATGATCGTCGGCGAGAACTCGCGCTCGGACGACATGGACGTCAACATCACCCGGGAGCGCAAGCTCACCAACGTGCGCCAGTCCACCGGCGAGGAACTCGAGCGCCTGGTCCCGCCGCGCGTCCTCAACCTGGAGCAGGCCCTCGAGTTCTGCGCCGACGACGAGTGCGCGGAGGTCACCCCCGCCGCGGTCCGGATGCGCAAGACCGTGCTGGACGCCAAGGACCGTTTCCGGGTCCGCGCCCGCCGCTCCCGCGGCGAGTAGCGCCGCCGGGCCTAGGACCCGGCCAGGTCGCTGACGAAGTTCGGCCCGGTCGAGCCGAGTCCCGTCATGCTGTCGTAGCCCTTGGCCGTGGTGAGGGTGTTCGGCCGCGTGGCACAGTTGCCGGTTGCATCGCAGTACGTGATCGCACCCTCGTAGGTGAGCTCACGGAACGACTGGATGAAACCCTTGGCCCCGGGCACGTAGGTGTTGGCGTGGTCCACCCGGACCTGGGCTTGCTTGCCGCCGGGCAGGATGTCGTCGATCGCGCCCGCCGTTCCGTCGAGCTTGTAGATCGCCGGGTTGATGAATCCGACCGGAGTCCCCGCCGCCTGGTCGGCGTCGGCGATGACGCCCGCCAGGATCGGCGAGGCGAGACTGGTCCCGCCGTACCGGGTCTGGCCGTACTTGAC
>DASQRM010000180.1:0-24820 GCA_035642895.1 Streptosporangiaceae bacterium
CGATGGCCGGCGCCTCACCGCCCAGCCCGTTCATGTGCGGCTCGACCACCTCCAGCACCAGGCCCGCCGCCACGGCCGCGTCGAACGCCGTGCCCCCGGCCTCCAGCACCGCCATCCCGGATGCGGTGGCCAGCCAGTGGGTGGAGGCGACCATGCCGAAGCTGCCCGCGAGCTGCGGCCGGGTGGTGAACGAGGAACCCTGCGGCAGCATCAGCACTCCTGACGGCGTGGGCCAGCGTGGCCGGGAAAGGGACGGGATCCAGCTGCCATAATCGCCGGACGGCACGGCCCGGGCAAACCAGAAGTGCGCGCAACCAGCACGCCGCACGCTGCGTCGTAAGAGTCAGGACACCCCTGGGGTCCGGCTGGCGGCCCCGCCACGCCCGCCCCGCCACACGATGCCCCGCCACCCAGCAGCCCCGCCAAACAAGGGAACCGCCGATGAGACCATCCGCCCACGCCGCCCGGCGAATCAGCGCCGCCGCCGCCCTGCTGTGCACCGGCGCCCTCGCGGCGGCTTGCGGATCGGCTAGCAACAACAGCGCAGCCGGAAGCCAGGCGCCCACCGCCGCGTCGTCGGCGGCCCCGGCATCCTCGGCCGCCCCGAGTGCCCCGCCCACCACGGGAGCCACGACCCCGCAGACCCCGCCCAGCACACCGTCGGCGCCCGCGTGCTCCACGGCCGGCCTGTCCGGGACCGTGAACACCAGCCAGGGCGGCGCGGCGGCCGGCAGCACCTACTACCCGCTGAACCTGACCAACACATCCAAGACCTCGTGCTACCTATTCGGCTACCCAGGCGTGTCCTTCGTGACCGGCCCGTCGGGCAGCCAGATCGGCGAACCCGCCTCCCGCAACCCGGCGATCACCCCGAGGACGGTGATCCTGACCCCGGGCGGAACGGCCCACGTGACCGTGCAGGTCGTCGACGCGCTGAACTACAGCAAGTCCGACTGCAAGCCGGTCACCGCGCACTGGCTCAAGGTCTTCCCGCCCGGCCAGTTCACCGCGCTGTACATCAAGTTCACCGCGACGACCTGCTCCGCCAAGCTCCCCGCCAAGCTGGGCGTCCCACTCACCGTGGACGCGGTCAAGGGCGGTGCAGGCCACCCCGGACAGGGCCTGTGAACCGCTGACCCCACCGCCGGCCAGCCCGGCCCGCCCGATAGCGTCAGGGTCATGGATGACCTTCCCCTGCGGGTCCGGGCGGTCTGCGATCTCGATGTCGCCGAGGCCCGCGAGTACAGCGGACGCCATGAGTACGACGGCCGGATCCAGGACCTGTCCCCCAGCGGGGTGCGGGACGGCCTGGCCCGGCTGGCCGAGGCCGCCTCGTCCGGCGACCGGGTCGACGATGCGCACGACGAGTCCCACCTGGCCGCGTTCGAGCGGCGGGCCCAGGTCGCCTACGGCGAGCTGGAACTGCACCGGAGCAATCCGCTGGCCCATCTGGCCGAGATGGACCTGGCCTGCTACGACCGCGAGTACGCCCCGGCGGAGGAGCGCGAGCGGGCCAAGCTGGCGCACCTGGCCCTGTGGCCGCAGGCGGTGGATGCCGCCCTGGCTTCGCTGGACCAGGTGAGTGCCCCGGTGGCGAGTTCGCTGATCGGAGGCATCCAGGGGCTGGCCGCGGGCATCCCGGCGAGCGCCCCGCCCGCCGTGGCCTCGGCCGCCCGGGCCGCGCATCGCCGGCTCGTCGCGCATGTGGAGCGCGCGGCGCGGCAGGGGGACCCCGACGCGGCGCTGGGCCCGGCCGGGCTGCGCAGCCTGATCAGCACGGCCGAGGACATCGACGTCGACCTCGGCGCGCTGGCGGAGCGGGCCGACGCCGAGCGTGACCGGCTGCTGAACCGGCTGGCCGAGGACTGTGCCCGGATCGACGCGAGCCGGCCGCCGCTGGAGCTGTGCCGGGACCTGGTCCATGATCACCCGGGCCCGGACGGGGTGATCGAGGCGGCCCAGATCGGCACCGATCAGTCGATCGAGTTCACCCGGGAACGAAACCTGATGCCCTACAACGACGGCGCCTGCCTGGTCGGGCCCGCGCCGGAATCACGCCGCTGGGCCATGGCGATGATCTCCACCGCCGCGCCCGGCGAGCCCGAGGCACCGTCGTGGTTCTACGTCACGCCGCCCGAGCCCAGCTGGCCGGAGCAGGAGCAGGAGGAGTGGCTGGAGGTGTTCAGCGCCACCACGCTGCCCGGCATCGTCGTGCACGAGGTGGCGCCGGGGCACTTCTCGCACGGCCGCGCGCTGCGCCGGGTGGCTGGCCCGGTGCGCCGGACCCTGCACTCCGCCGCGTTCGTGGAGGGCTGGGCGCATTACGCCGAGGAGTTGTGCGTCGAGGAGGGATACCTCAGCGACGACCCCCGGTTCGCGGTGGGCGTGTGGCTGGAAGCCCTGGTCCGGGTGACCCGTCTGGCCTGCTCGATCGGCGTGCACACCGCGGGCATGAGCGTCGAGGAGGGGGCCCGCCGTTTCGCGGCGGACACGCACCTGGCCGGTCCCGCCGCCCTGTCGGAGGCCCGGCGGGCGACGTTCGACCCCACGTACGGGCGCTACACGTGGGGCAAGCTCGAGATCATGGACCTGCGCGAGCAGGCCCGCAAGCACTGGGGCAACGGCTTCACCCTGCTGCGCTTCCACACGGCGCTGATGGAACTCGGCTCCCCGCCGCTCGGCCTGCTCGCCACCGCCCTCGACCGCGGCTGACCGCCCTCCGTCGCGGCTGACCACCCCGTCCCACCCTCATCTGCCCTGGGCGAGCGGCCCGCGGGGGTTGATCCCCGGGCGCTGATGCGCAATTATTTGACTGTGTCAAAGACTTCGTTGCCTTCGTCAGATACTGCCGCGGGGCCGGCCAGCACGGGGCCGGCCACCAGTGGACCAGCGGTCGCCGGGGCCGTGCGCGACGGGCGGGTCCAGGCGGTCCGGGAGTTCAACCGCGTCTACACCAACATGATCGGCCTGCTCCGCGGTGGCTACCTGGACTCGCCCTACTCACTCACCGAGGCGCGGGTGCTCTTCGAGCTGGCCCAGACCGGGGCGACCGAGTGCGCCGGGAGCGAGATCAGCGCGCTGCGCCGCTCCGTCGACATCGACGCCGGCTACCTGAGCCGGATCCTGGCCCGGTTCGAGGCGGACGGCCTGATCACCCGCCGACGCTCGGACACCGACGCCCGCCGCCGGGTGATCACGCTGACCAGCGCCGGCCAGGACGCCTTCCGCGGCCTGGACCAGCGGTCCGCGGAGCAGATCGGCGCGCTGCTCGACCAGCTCACCGAGGCCGAACAGCAGCGGCTGACCGCGGCGATGACCACGATCCGGGAGATCGCCGGTCCGCGGGGCCGCCCGGCCGCGTTCGTGCTGCGCTCCCCGCGGCCCGGCGATCTCGGCTGGGTGGTGCAGCGCAACGGCGCGCTGTACGCGCAGCAGTACGGCTGGGACGCCAGCTATGAGGCGCTGGTGGCCCGGATCGTGGCGGACTACGCGGGGCGCGCCGACCCCCGCGAAGCCGGCTGGATCGCCGAACTGGACGGCGCGCCGGTGGGCTGCGTGTTCTGCATGCGCAAGGACGACCGCACCGCCCAGCTGCGGTTGCTGCTGGTCGAACCGGGCGCGCGGGGCATGGGCCTGGGAGAGCGCCTGGCCGCCGAGTGCCTGGCGTTCGCCCGCCAGGCGGGCTACCCGGAGATCGTCCTGTGGACCAACGACGTCCTCTCCGCGGCGCGCCGCATCTATCAGCGGCTCGGCTTCGAGTTGGTGGATTCGGAGCCGCATCACAGCTTCGGCCACGACCTGGTCGGGCAGAACTGGCGGCTGAGCCTGGCCTGACCCGCGGGCCGGCCGCAGACCGGCCGGCCGCGGCCCGGGCCGGGCGTCAGTCGGGCAGGTCGCCGGGAACCACCAGCCCGGTCTCGTAAGCCAGGATCACCGCCTGCACCCGGTCGCGCAGCCCCAGCTTGGCCAGCAGGTGCCCGATGTGGGTCTTGACCGTCGCCTCGCCGACGAACAGTTCGCGGGCGATCTCCGCGTTGCTGCGGCCCCGCGCGACCAGGAGCAGGATGTCCTTTTCCCGGGCGGTCAGCGAGGCCAGCCGGGAGGGCGCGGGCACGGCCGCGGCCGGGCGCCGCGCGAACGCCTCGATGAGCAGCCGCGTCACCGACGGAGCGAGCAGCCCGTTGCCGGCCGCCGCCGCCCGGACCGCGGCGATCAGGTCACTCCGCGGCGCGTCCTTGAGCAGGAACCCGCTGGCCCCGGAGCGGAGCGCCTCGTAGACGTAGTCGTCGAGGTCGAACGTGGTGAGCATGACCACCTTCGGGCCCGCCTCCGGGCCACCCCCGGTGATCAGCCGGGTCGCCTCCAGCCCGTCCATCCCCGGCATCCGGATGTCCATCAGCACCACGTCCGGGCGCGCAGCCGCCACGGCGGCCACCGCATCGGCGCCGTTCGACGCCTCGCCCACCACGCTGATGCCCTCGGCCGCCTCGAGGATGACACAGAATCCCGCCCGGACCAGTTCCTGGTCGTCGGCCACCAGGACCCGGATCGGGGACGGGCCGCCAGCCAGGTCCACCGGGCCGTTCACCGGGCCGGCAGCCGGGCGGTGACCGCGAACCCCCCGGCGTCGGTGGGACCCACCGCCAGGCTGCCGCCGCAGGAGGCGACCCGTTCGGCGATCCCCGCCAGCCCGAAGCCGTCTGACCGGACCAGCGCGGTCCCGTTCACTGGATCGCCCGCGACTGCGTTCACCGCACCGTTCCCAGGCTCCTTGACGCCTGGTCCGGTACCCGCCCCCGACCGGGTATCGGTCACGCTCACCGTGACGAAACCGGGTTCGTAGCACAGGCCCACGGCCGCGCGGGCCGCGTTCGCGTGCCGGAGCGTGTTCGTGAGTGCCTCCTGGATGATCCGGTAGGCGGTGAGATCGACGCCGGGGGCCAGCGGGCCCGGCGTGCCCTGCACGATCAGCTCCACCGCCAGCCCGGTGCCGCGCACCTGGTCCAGCACGGGGCCCAGGTCCGCGAGCGACATCGACGGCGCGGTCTCCAGGTGGTCGGATGGCCCGCGCAGCACGCCCAGCAGCCGGCGCAGCTCGGTCAGGGCCTGGCGGGCCGTATCCGCGATCACCTCCACCGACCGCGCGGCGTCGTCTGGCCGCGCGGGCAGCAGCGAGGAGGCCGCCTCCGCCTGCACCGCCATCAGGCTGACGTGGTGCGCCACCACGTCGTGGAGCTCACGGGCGATCCGGGTCCGCTCGGCCGCCGCGGCGCGGGCCACGTCGTCGTCCCGCTCCGATTCCGCCCGCTCGGCCCGGCTTTCCGCCTCCTGGACGCTGGCCTGCCGGTTCCGGACGACCACCGCCGCCCCCCAGGCACCCAGGGTGGTCAGGGCCGACGCGACGGCGTCGTACGGCTGGGTATGGCCGGGCGACATCTGGGACTCGATGCTGCCGATCACCACCAGGACAATGACCACGCGGCGGACCGCGGGGCGGCAGTAGACCATCGCGGTATAGAACGCGATGGTGTTGGCCAGCGGGAACGGGGCGTACGCGAAGGCGAGCTGGTCGTACAGGATGCGCGGGATCCCGGCCACGATGAGCACCGCGAGCGGCCATCTCCGGCGCCACGCGAGCGGCACGCACTGGGCGATGACCAGCACGAGCGCGACCCAGAACGGGTGGATCTGGCTGCGGTAGGGCAGCACCGACGCGACGTTGACCAGGACCAGGGCCAGCGCCAGGGCGAGGTCCTGGACCCGCGGCGGCAGCGCCGCGGCCCGGGCCGTCAGCCTCGTCACGACCTGGCTCTGCACGACCTGATCGTATGGCGCAGGGGGCCCGGCGGCATCCTCCCGCCGGTGGAGCCGGGCGGCTCCCTCCCCGGGGGGAGGAAGGCCGGTTCCCCACGCCGCGGATCCGCCGCGCTGCGGAGCGGGGGAAATCGCCCCGCCGCCCGATGCCGGCCGGTCTCCCCGGGGCCGACGATGCTGGCATGCCACAGAACTCGCTCAACCGAAGCGCACTCCCGTCCCGGCCGCGCCCCAGCGGGCCGGACGCCGCCCCGGAAACCGCCAGCCTGCTGGCCCGCGCCCGCCGCTCGCCCCGGCTGGGCGTCATCGTTGTCGCCCTCGCGGCGTTCGCGGTCGAGATGGCGGTCAGTGCCCGGTACGGCTATCACCGTGACGAGCTGTACTTCGCCGAGGCCGGACGGCATCCCGCCTTCGGGTACGTGGATCAGCCGCCGCTGACCCCGCTGGCCGCGCGTCTCGCGGCGCTGCTGTTCGCCAACTCCCTGGTCGGGCTGCGGGTGCTGCCCGCGCTGGGGCTGAGCGCGCTGGTCCTGCTCACCGCGGGCATGAGCCGCATCCTCGGCGCCGGGCGGGCCGGGCAGGTGCTCGCCGCGGTGTGCGTGGCTGGCTGCGCCGAATACCTGGGCGCCATGCACCTGCTCAGCACGACCACGCCCGACTTCGTGGCCTGGGCGATCCTGCTGTACCTGGTGCTCCGGCTCCTGGAGAGCGGCGAGCCCCGCTGGTGGCTGGCCATCGGGCTGTGCGCCGGGGTCGCGGCCGAGGCCAAGTGGACGATCTGGTTCCTGGCCGCGGCCGTGGTGGCCGGCTTCGCGCTCACTCCGCAGCGGCGGCTGCTGCGCAGCCGGTACCTGCTGCTGGGCGCGGTCATCGCGGTGGCGCTGGCGGCCCCGGACCTGATCTGGCAGGCCGCGCACGGGTGGCCGAACCTGGCGGTGTTCCGCGCGCTGCAGACCGCCGCGGGCCACAACCGGGCGACCTACTGGCCAGCCCAGGTGCTGTTCACCGGCCTGGCCCTCACCCCTGTCTGGGTGGCCGGGCTGGTCTGGGGCCTGCGCAGCGACTCGGCACGACGGTTCCGGCCGGCCGTGATCGGGGCCGCGCTGGCGATTGCGGCGCAGTTCTTCCTGGGCGGCAAGCCGTATTACTCCGGGGGCGCCTACACGGTCCTGCTCGCGGCCGGCTCGGTGCCGGCCGGGCGGTGGCTGTTGCACCGGTCCGGGCCGGGGCGGCGCTGGGGCCTGCTGGCCGGCGGCGCGGTCGCAACCCTCGCGGCCGTGCCTATCGCCATCCCGGTGCTGCCGGCGGTCACACTGCACACGGTGCCGTTGCAGACCATCAACTATGACCTGGCCGAGACCATCGCGTGGCCGCGCGAAGTGGCGCTGATCGCCCGCGAGTATCACGCGCTGCCTGTCGCGCAGCGGGACCGGACCACGATCCTGGCCGGCAACTACGGCGAGGCCGGGGCGGTCGACCGGTACGGCCCGGACCTCGGCCTCCCCGCGGCCTATAGCGGCAGCAACAACTTCTGGCTGTGGGGGCCACCGCCGGCCGCGGACCGCTCCGCGATCGCGATCAGCCTGGACCCATCCTTCCTGCGCCGCGAGTTCCGGCACGTGCGCCAGATCGCCACGTTCTACAACGGCCTGGGGGTCAGCGACGACGAGCAGGGCGCGCCGGTCTATCTGGCCACCGGGCTCCGGCAATCGTGGGCCCGGGCCTGGCCAGCGTTCCGCGACTACGCGTGACCAGAGGTACCCGGCCGCCAGCTCTCATCGGACCGGGCCGCCGGCCCCCCGAAGGACCGGGGGGCCGGCGGGACTAGCATCGTGAGCGCGCTTCAGACGCGAGGGTAAAGGACTATGCCGCGAATCGATCTGCTGTCCAGCCGGGCGCCTGCCAGGCGGGCGGCCCGCGCGGCCGCGGCCGCGAGCCTGGTCGTGCTGGCCGCGGCCGGCCTCACCGGGTGCTACGCCAAGGCCAGCGCCGCCCCGGCGATCGAGCTGTCCACGGCCGTGGTGCCGCAGCCTTCGGTTCCCGGTAAGACCGTCGCCTTCCTGGTCATCCGCAATAACGGCGGCCCGGACCGGCTGATCAGCGCGCGCACCAGCGCAGGCGGACGGGTCACGTTCGGGGCCAAGGGCAACTCGGTCAGGCACACCCTCCCGGCGATCAGCATCCCCGGCCACAACATCCTCCGGCTGGCCCCCAACACCGCCCATCTGCTGATCACCGGGGCGAGGCCGATGCACGGCGGTAAGGAGATCACCCTCACGCTCGTCTTCGCCCACGCCGGGGCCATCTCGGTGATCGCCCTGATCACCAATCCGGAGACCGGCGGCAGCAGCTACTTCCTTAACTAGCGTCCTTACCGGGAGAGGGAGCCGCTGAATGCTCGGCCATCAAGAGCAGCGGCTGTATCACATCGCGACCGCACCGGACTGGGACCGGGCCCGGCAGGAGGGCGAGTACCGGACGTCGACCCGCGGCCGGACGCTGAGCGAGGAGGGGTTCATCCACGCGAGCACCGCGGCCCAGGTCCTGCCGGTCGCGAACGCGGTGTACCTGGATGAGCAGCAGGATCTGGTCCTGCTGGTGCTGGACACCAGCCGGATCGCAGCCGAGATCCGCCGCGAGCCGGTGCCGGGCTGGACGGATCCTTTCCCGCACATCTACGGTCCGCTGGACATCGCCGCGGTGGTCCAGGTGGTGCCGCTGGAGCGCGACGCGGCCGGGAGCTTCTGCTGGCCCGCCGGTCTGGCCCGGCGGTGACGGGCCCACCCCCGCCCGGCCGCCCAGTGTCTGACCGCCGGGTCCTTTATGTGATCGCCTGCGCCGCGCCGCCCGCTGCGGACGTGGGCCAGCTGGTCAGCCTCGCTCAGCAGCGCGGCTGGGACGTGTGCGTGCTGACCACCCCGTCGGGCCGGCGGTTCACCGACACCGCCGCCCTGGAACGGCAGACCGGCCACCCGGTCCGCAGCGAGTACAAGAACCCGGGTGAGCCCGACGTGCTGCCGGATCCGGACGCAGTGATCGCCGCCCCGGCCACGGTGAACACCATCAACAAGTGGGCCGCGGGGATCTGCGACACGCTCGCGCTCGGCATCCTGGTCGAGGCGATCGGGAAACGGCTGCCGATCGTGGCGCTGCCGTCCACCAACCAGGCGCACGCCGCCCACCCCGCGTTCGGTGAGAACATCGGCAAACTGCGGTCCTGGGGCGTCTCAGTGCTGTTCGGCGCGGGCATCCACGCGCTGCCCGAGCCCGGGGCCGGCGACACCGGACCGGACCGTTTCCCCTGGTCCGCGACCCTCGACGCGCTCGACGCCAGCACGGCGCAGACCGAGGACGGCTGAGCCCCCCGCCCGCCAGGCCGGGAGCCGGATCACCGTCGCGCGGTCACCCGCACGGCGGCGGCACGCTTGCCCTCGCGGGTTTCGCGACATATCGTGTGCCAGCAGCGACCCAAGGCCGGGAGGGCTCTATGGCGATGCAAGGCGAAGTCCGGGTGGACAGCTGGGCCCGGCGTGGCCGGCGGCTTCTGCTGGGGCTGAGCGTGCTCGCCGCCGCCGGGTTCGCGGTCCTGTTCCTGGCCGCGCTGGTCGTCGTCCACGGTGGGCCGCTGCAGGCGGTGCTGCTTACCGTTCTCACCCTGATCATCGTGGCCACCTTGCTGGCCGCCGTCGTCGGCTGGCTCGCGCTCCGGCTCTGGCGCCGCGGCGCCTGGCTGGAGGCGCTGCCGTTGCTGGTCGGCCTCCCCTGGCTGAGCCGGGTGGTGTGGGCGGCCCGGGTGCTGTGGACCGGCCGTGCGCTGTGGCGGCTGCGCGCCCGCGTGCGCCCGGCTCCGCGCCTCTGACGCGGGGCGGTCACGACCGTCCGGTCCGGCGGGGCGGCCGGGCGAAATGCTCTTCGCCCGCGTCGCGGCTCAGCCGCGCGTGTCCCCGGGAGGATGCTCGGCGAACCACTGGGCGATGCCCGGCATGTGCTGCTCGAAGTTGCCGGGGGCCGAGACGTTGAGCATCCCGGCCCGCTCCGGGCCGCGGTTCTCGAAGTCGTGGGTCACGTCGCCCGGCACCAGGACGAACGACCCGGTGCCCGCCTCGATCCATTCCGTGCCGACCAGCACGCTCATGGTGCCGGCGAGGACGTAGAACACGTCGTCCTCCGGGTGCGAGTGCGGGCCAGGCCCCTTAGTGTGCGGGTCGAGCCACCACTCCGAGATCGAATACCCCTCCGCGGTCTCCGCACCGTCGGCCTTGAACACCGCCGAAATGCGACCCATCGGATACGCCCGGCCCTCGCCTGGTCCCAGCACCACCGCAGTCCGGCCGGCGGCGTTCCCGCTGTCGGTCATCATCGCTCCTTCCCTCGGCCACCAGGTCAGTGCCATGACCTCGACCGTACGAGCCCGGGTCCGGGGCTCAGCACCTGCCCGGGGCTCAGGACCGGACCGGGGCCCGCAGCGGCACGACCAGGTAGCGGAATTCAGCCCCGCCGGACTCCTCTGGCGGAGTCTCGCTGCTGATCCGCGCCTCTTCGGGGCCAGGCTCCGCGGTCACCCGGGTGATCAGGGCAGGCTTGGCCGGGCTGGTGAACTCGATCCTGAGCAGCCCGGGATCGCCCGGCCCGGTACTTCCCTCGTCCGTCCCGTCCGTCCCGGCACCGTCCGGGCCAGCATCGTGCGGGCCACCATCCTTGTGGGCAGCATCCTTGTGGCCAGCGTTGTCCGGGCCTTCGGCATGCGACCGGGGCTGGCCCGGCACGGCGGCGGCGACGAGACCGTCCAGCAGGTAGTGCGGGTTGAACGCGATCACCGGTTCCGTGCCGCTGAAATCGGCGGGCACCGTCTCGACCGCCCGGGCGCGGCCCTCGGTCTGCGCCTCGATCAGGACCCGGCCCGGGCCGAACGTGAGCCGGACCGGGCTGGCCCGGTCAGCGACCAGGGACACGCGGCGGACCGCTTCGGTGAACGGCCCGGCCGGCACGTCGGCGCGGCACCCGAACTCGGTCGGGAAGCGGGACCGGTACCGGATGAACTCCCCGCCGATCAGCCGCGTCGTCAGCTGGCGGCCGCCGATCCCGAAGCTGATCATGCCTTCGGCGGGCCGCGGCTCATCCGGCGGCCGGCTGGCCGGCCGGTTCGTGCCGGGCGCTGCGGGCCCGAAGGCGACCGACACCGGTACTCCGGGGGTCATCGCCCGGGCCGCATCGGCCAGCGTCCGCGCCGGGACCAGGGCCGCCGCACGCAGTCCTGGCTGCACCGGCTCCCAGGGCATCTCCCGCACCGCCAGGCGGTAGCGGTCGGTCGCGGCCAGCGTCAAGGCCGCGCCGTCGATGTCCAGGCAGACTCCGGTGAGCATGGGCAGCGTGTCATCGCGGCTCGCCGCCGTCACGACCTGGCTGATGGCCGCGCCCAGGACGCCGCCGTCCACGGTGCCGGCCAGCGGCGGGGCTGCGGGCAGTTCCGGGTACTCCTCGGCGGGCAGCGCGAACAGGGTAAATTCCGCGCTGCCGCAGGTCAGATTCACTGCGTCGGCGTCCGTGGCCACCTCGACCGCCAGCGCGGGCAGGCTGCGGGTGATCTCGGCCAGCAGCCGGCCCGGGACGATCACGGTGCCGGGCTCCCCCACCTCCGCCTCGATCTGCGCGGTCGCGGAGACCTCATAGTCGAAGCAGGACAAGGTGAGGCCGGTCCCCGCGTCCAGGCGCAGGCCGGACAGCACCGGGACCACCGGCCGGGTGGGCAGGGCCCGGGCCACCCAGCCCAGTGCCTCAGCCAGCACGTCCCGATCGACCCTGATTTTCATGTCCTGCCCTCCGCCATGGCCATCGTCCCGATGGCGTTACCGCCCGGCGGCCCCGGGGCTGCCGGTTGCCGCCAGTCCGATACTGGCACGGCACACCGACAGTCCGGGCCACCAGACGGGCAGGCGCCGGCTAGATAAGGCCGGGCGGGGCGGACGCCAGGGTGGCCTGGATGGCCTCCGCGAGCGCACGGGCGGATTCGGCGGTCAGCTCCACGGCCACCCGGGCGGACGGTCCCTGGCCCCGGTTGAGGAAGTCGATGTTCAGCGTATGCTCGGCGGGTGCGTGCACCGGATGATCGAAATATACGGTCGCCTCGCTCAGCGTGAACCACCCGGCCGGGCCCTTGCCGCTGCCGGCCACGTTGACCTTCTCGGTGAGATACGTGCACATGAGCGGTCTCCCTTCAGCTGGCCAGGTAGCGGCCGTAAAAGTCCCAGATCTTCTGCCAGCCGTCGTTCGCGGCCTCGGGCCGGTACGAGGGCCGGTCCACGGCGAAGAACCCGTGCCCGGCGTCCTCGTAGCTGTGGAACTCGAAGGTCTTGCCCGCCTCGACGAGGGCCTTCTCCAGCTCGGCGACCTGCTCCGGCGAGGGATGGGAGTCCTCGGCGCCGAACAGCCCGAGCAGCGGGCAGGACAGGTCCGGCGTCCGGTCCACGATCGGGCCGACCTTGAGCGGCATGCCCTCGGGGGGCCGGCCGACCACGAACGCGCCGTAGCAGTCCACCGCCGCGTCCAGCGGCAGGCTCACGGCGGCCAGGAACGACTGCCGGCCGCCCGAGCAGTAGCCGATCGTGCCCGCCTTGCCGTTGGAGTTCGGCATCGCCCGCAGGTACGCGACCGCGCCGCCCACATCGCCGACCAGCCGCTCATCCGGCACGCCACCCGCCGCCCGTGCGGTGGCGGCCGCGTCGTCCGGGCTGGCCCCGGGTGCCTCACGCCAGTACAGGTTGGGGCACACGGCGTTGTAGCCGTGCGCCGCGAACGTCCTGGTTATCTCCTTGGTCTGCTCGTCATACCCGGGCATGTGATGGATGACCACAACACCGCCGAACGGGCCCGGGCCGAGCGGGCGGGCCAGATACGCCTCGATCTGGTCCCCGCCGGCCCCGGCCAGGCTGATGGTCTCCGCCTGAATCGCGTCATACATGGAGCGCCCTGCTTCCTTATGCGTCGTCGTCTTGCCGCGCTGCACTGCTGTTGCCAGGCCGCCGCCGCATTCGATTGCGGGTGCGGCCGGCCCGTTACTTGTGCCCAGGCAACTATCACATCCTGCCAGGCGTCCCCGGCGGGCGAGGCCAGGGGCAGGCTCCTGAGCGACAGCATCAAGCAGATCGCTGCGCGTGCTGCGGCGTCATGATTCCCGCCGGCCGGTGCCGATACCGGCCCGGCGGCCCGCGTGATGATCGTAGCGATCCGTCACGTAACGTATACTGAGAGTTAAATGTGCGCAATTCACGAGAGGATTTGTGACCTCAGATGCCGATCGCCGAATCAGATTTTCTGCCTCAGCCCTTTGCAGACAGCGGGTGACACGGCCGGCGGTCAGAAGAGGCCGCATCTCAGGCTCGTGGAATCGATGGGCGATACTTGGGGCCAGCATGGGACTCGTGGGCCTCATCGGCGTGGTTACGGTTGGTTCCCTGGTGACGAGCGATGCGGCCGGGACGAGTGCCCGCGCAGTCCGAATCGCCGACGCGTATGGCCACGCGGCCGCCGCGATCGCGGCCGAGGAGTCGCTCGAGCGGAAGTATCGCCTCCAGCCCGGCCCGGTCCCGAAGGCCGCCCACGCGGCGGCTGAAGCCGCCCTGCTGAAGGCCATGCGAGAGGTGGCCGTCCTGGATGAAAGCGCCGATCAAGGCGTGGCGAGAGCGGTGCTGCACGAGCACAAGGCCTACGTCGTGGCCAGCGCACAGTTGTTCAGGTCCGTCGATCGCCACGACCCGGCGTCCGTGACGAACTCCATAGACACCCGCACTGTGGACCCGGTCTTCACCATGATGGAAGAGCAAGTTTATGGCGCGGCCGCGAAACACGAACTCGAGGCTCTGAACGCCACGGCGTCGGTCCGCACAATTAGCCGTTTGGCGCTCATCGTCGATCTTGTCACGCTGCTGGCGGGAATCGGTCTGGTCGTCGGCGGAGCAGCCATTGTGACCCGCTACCAGCGGGCCCTTTACTCCGAAAGTGAGCACAACCGGTATCAGGCCCTGCATGACCCGCTGACCGACCTTCCGAACCGGACCCTGTTCCAGGACCGGACCAGCGTGGCCCTGCGCGCTGCTGCTCGCTCGGGCGCCACCGTGGCTGTGTTGCTCCTGGATCTCAACCGGTTCAAGGATGTCAACGACACCCTCGGTCACCATTACGGTGATCACCTCCTTCTTCAGGTGGCCGATCGGCTCAGGCATTCCCTGCGTGATGCCGACTCCGTGGCCCGCCTCGGTGGCGACGAGTTCGCGATTCTTCTGCCCATTTCTGGATGGGAAGAGGCACTGGCGGCCACCCAGCGCGTTGGTGCCGTCTTGCATGAGCCGTTCTCGATATACGACATCGCTCTCGACGTCGACGCCAGCATCGGGGTGGCCCTCGCCGAACCCGGCGACGACGTCGAGACACTTCTGCGTCACGCCGATGTAGCCATGTACGAGGCCAAGGCCGCTCACCACCCATTCGCCCGGTACGAGGCGTCTCGCGACGACAACAATCTCTCCCGGCTCGTCCTCCTTGGAGACCTGCGCCGGGCCGTCACCGCTGGCGAGTTGACTTTGTACTACCAGCCCAAGATCAACTCTGACACGGGCGCGCTGAGCAGTGTCGAAGCCCTCGTCCGCTGGCAGCATCCCACGCTGGGATTGCTGCAGCCCGACGAGTTCATCCCGCTCGCCGAGAGCACCGTGATCATCCATGCGCTCACGACCGAGGTGCTGCGACTCGCGCTGACCCAAGCCCGGAAATGGGCCGATGCAGGACGCCAGGTCCCCGTCTCGGTGAACATCTCCGCACGCTCCCTGCTCGATTCCACCTTCCCGGCTCAGGTACGGGAACTTCTAGACGCCCATGGCGTCCCGGCCCACCTGCTGAGCCTGGAGCTGACCGAGACAGCGGTAATGACCGACCGCGACCTCGCCCTCACCGTCCTGCAAGCTCTCGACTCCATGGCCGTGTCGCTGAGCATCGACGATTTCGGTACCGGTTACTCGTCCATGTCGTACCTCAAGACCTTGCCGGTCAAGGAACTGAAGATCGACCGCTCGTTCGTGATGGGCATGGCGGACGACCCCGACAGCGCCGTCATCGTGCGCTCCGCCGTCGACCTGGGGCACAACCTCGGAATGACCGTCGTCGCGGAGGGCGTCCAGGATGGCTTTGCCCGACGCGAGCTGGCCGACATGGGGTGCGACCTGGTGCAGGGATACCAGATCTGCAGGCCGGTCCCCGCCAGGGAACTCGAGCTGTGGATGCAGACCCATCCCGTTACTGACTCTCCGCCACCGGCTGTCCATGACCATGAGAGGACCCCTGGCGTGGCCAGTTAAAGCCGGGTACCGCGAACGTGCTGTTTCGCAGGCCACGGCCCATTCCCGTACCGCGCGGGGAAGTGAGAGACTCCCCTGCATGATCTACGTAGCTGCCGAGGACCGGTACGAGGAGAAGATGCCCTACCGCCGCTGCGGGCGCAGCGGGATCGAGCTCCCCGCGGTGTCCCTCGGACTCTGGCAGAACTTCGGTGACGACCGGTCCATGGACACCCAGCGGGCCATCCTGCGGCGCGCGTTCGACCTCGGCGTGACCCATTTCGACCTGGCCAACAACTACGGGCCTCCCTACGGCTCCGCCGAGATCAACTTCGGGCGGATCCTGCGCGAGGACCTGCGGCCGTACCGGGACGAGCTCATCATCTCGACCAAGGCCGGCTACGACATGTGGCCCGGCCCGTACGGCGATCGCGGATCCCGCAAGTACCTGCTGGCCAGCCTCGACCAGTCGCTGGGCCGGATGGGCCTGGAGTACGTGGACATCTTCTACAGCCACCGCGCCGATCCGGACACCCCGCTCGAGGAGACCATGGGCGCGCTGGCCACGGCGGTCACCTCGGGCCGGGCCCTGTACGCCGGCATCTCGTCCTACTCCCCGGAACGGACCCGGGAGGCCGCCGCAATCCTGCGCGACCTCGGTGTCCCGGTACTCATCCACCAGCCGTCCTACTCCCTGCTCAACCGCTGGATCGAGGAGGAGCTGCTGGACACGCTCGGCGAGGAGGGGATCGGCTGTATCGCGTTCTCCCCGCTGGCCCAGGGGCTGCTGACCACCAAGTACCTGAATGGCGTGCCGGCCGATTCCCGGGCGTCGCGCAATGACTCGCTCAGCCGTGACCAGATCACCGAGCAGACCCTGGCCCACGTCCGGGCCCTCAACGAGATCGCCCGTGAGCGCGGCCAGTCCCTGGCGCAGATGGCCATCAGCTGGGTCCTGCGCGATGACCGTGTCACCTCGGCGCTCATCGGGGCGAGCAGCGTCACGCAGCTCGAGGAAAACCTCGCCGCCGCGAGCCGGACGTCGTTCACCGCGGAAGAGATGGCGGCGATCGACCGGCACGCGGTCGAGGCCGGGATCAATATCTGGGCGGCGTCGAGCGAGAGCTGACCGGCCCCTGGGGCGGCCAGGCCAATTTCGTATCTACCGCCCGTCGTTGCACGTGAAGCGGGCGGAAAGGTAGCACACTAAGGGACCATGACACGGGACGCGGCGGCGGTGGCCGTCATCGTCGCCCTGATGCTCGGCTACTACTGGGCCCGGTGGCGGCGCGCGGAGGCCTCAGCCAGGGGAAACCGGGCCCTGGCCGATGCCGCCTCGAGGGCGGCGTGGCGGGCCCGCGGGATGATCGTGCTCGTCGGGTTCGCCGTGTACGTGGTGATCCATCTCTGGTTCCAGCGCCACTGAGAGCCGGCCGGCCGGGATCGCTCAGGCCGGCGTGATCCCCTGGGGGAACTGGAACACCTGCTGCGGGTCGTAGGTGGTCTTGATCTGGGCCAGCCGCGCGTAGTTGGCGCCGTAGTACGCCTGCCGCCAGTTCTTCAGGTCCGGGTCCAGGTAGTTCTGGTAACACTGGCCGCTCGCCCACGGCCGCATCGACGCGTAGAAGGAGCGCAGCCAGGCGTGCTGGCGGCCCACCGCGGCCGCCCCGCCGCCCTGGTTCCAGCTGGTCGAGTACTGGGCCAGGAACAGCGAGTTGCGGTGCACGAACGCGGTCGAGGACGGGCTCGGCCGGTTCAGCGCCCCGCCGAACGCGTCGAAGGCGATCGCACCGACGCCGCCCGCGGCCCCGCGCACCCCGCGCATCCGCTCGATGCCGGTCACCAGCGCGCGGATGCCCGCAGGCGGGATCTTCCGGGTGAAGAAGTCGGACTTGGCGTAGGACGGGACGCGGACCAGCTTGCCGTTGGGCGTCTGGGACGGCAGATGGCACTCGGACACGGACAGGTTCGCGCAGCCCGCCTCGAGCATCATCGCCTGCTGGTAGGTCCGCTCGGCCACGAACGGCTGCCCGGACGGTGCGGAACCGACCCGGGAGTACAGGACGCGCAGCAGCTGCTGGCAGCCCGCCACGCTGCCCAGGTAGGTGCCGCCGACCTGGATGGTCGGTGTCCCGCCGCGCTGCGCCGCCGACATGTGCAGGTTGGACCACAGGGCGTCGGGCTGGTAAGGCGCCCAGGATTGCCAGCCCGCCACCACCTTGGCCGCCCGTGACCAGGGCCAGGACAGGAAGAACACCACCAGCCGGGACAGGCGGTGGGTGCGGAACGTGAACGCGGTGGCGATGCCGAAGTTGCCGCCGCCCCCGCCGCGGCAGGCCCAGAACAGATCGCTGTTGCGGGACGCGTTGCAGCTCCGGACCGTGCCATCGGCGGTGACGATCTGCACCGACTCCAGGGCGTCGCTGGCCAGCCCGAAGGCCCGGCCCAGCACCCCGACCCCGCCGCCGAGGGCGAGGCCGGCCACGCCCACCGTGGGGCAGGAGCCGCCCGGCACGGCCAGGCCGCGCGCGGCCAGCCGGTTGTACAGGTCGATCAGGCGCAGGCCGGTGCCGACCCGGACCGTCGGCCCGCTCCCGACCTGGAACGAGTTCATCGCGGTCACATCCACCATGAGGCCGGTCGTGCCGGGAGTGCTGGACCAGCCCGTGTAGCTGTGCCCGCCGGACCGGGCCGCGACCGGCAGCCCGAACTTGCGGACGAAGGCCAGGCAGGCGGTCACGTCGCCGGGAGTGGCGCAGTACGCGATGCCGGCCGGCCGCTTGTAGTCGAACCTCGGGTCGAAGAGTTCCTTCGCGGTCGGGTAGACCCGGTTCTGCGGGCGGATCAGCTTGTGCGTGGACAGGGCGCTGCGCAGCGCCATCCAGTCGCTGGTCCCCGGGCCGGCCGCCGGCGCCTGGGCCGGGTGGTGGCCGCCCAGAACCCCGGCCAGCGGGACCACGCCCGCGGCGGCCCCGGCCATCGCCAGGAAGTGCCGCCGGGCCGGGCCCGGCCCGGCATCCTTCCCAGACCACCCGTTCTCCCGCGTCCCCGGGCCTGCCCCGGGCCAGGGGCCGGAGCCCGCCTCGTCGTCGTACGGCCGGACTTCGCTGTCCATGGATGCCCCCAGTTCCCCGCCAGCTTCGCTCTCGCCGCCGCCCGCCAGGCCTGCCAGCGGACACGCCGAGTGGCCCCGATACTTATACAGACGCCAAATATCACTCTCTGGTTGTGTGCAGTCACATAACGCCGCAAGATCTTCGTTGCGGAAAAGAATTTGACCTACTCAAGCAATCCAGTCTATGTTTGAGCTACTCAACTATTGAGCGACTCAGGGGCCGTCGCCGCGACACCCGGGGGGAGGCAGGAGGGCATCATGTACCAGCGTTCCGATGAGACCCAGCTCGACCTGGACCTCCTGGACGCCCTGGCCGGGCTGATCTCCCGGCTCCTGGGCGAGGGAGAGGCGCTGGCCAAGGAGTTCGGGGTCCCGGCCTTCTTCATCAAGGCGCTGCACCTGATCGACGCGCCGCTGGCCATGAAGGAACTGGGCCAGCGGATGCATTGCGATCCCTCGTTCGTCACCAGCATCGCGGACATGCTCGAAAAGCGGGGGCTGGCAGTCCGTGAGAGCGATCCGGCCGACCGGAGGGTGAAGCGGCTGGTCCTGACCAGCGCGGGCCTGGAGATGAAGCACCAGATGGAGCAGGCCATGCTGGAGCGCTCGCCCTGGCGCCAGTCCCTGACTGGCGAGGAGCGCGCCACCCTGATCTCCCTGATCCACAAGATGGCGCCGCCACTGAGCGCCACCAACCCCGCCGACTGCCCGGCCAAGGAGGTGACTGACTTCCTGGCAACTGCTGCTACTCCCAGGGTCGGCTGACCAGCCGGACTGAACTGTTCCCTGGCCGCGGCGCAGCGGCCGGAGCGCGCCGATGAGTGGCGGCCTCGGTTTTCGTCCCACATATGTACGCACGCGGCGGAGTCGCCGCGACCTTGGTTCACTATGCCCTGACAAGGAGACGGCATGAGCTCCACACAGCCCGCGGCCGGGGGTGCCACCGCACGTGGCGTGGCCGCCGGCCCGGTCCAACGACATCTAGGCCTCGCCCTGGTGGTTATCGCCACCGCGCAGCTCATGGTGGTGCTCGACGCGACGATCGTCAACGTCGCACTGCCTGACATCCAGAAGGCGCTCGGATTTTCCGGCACCGGCCTGGAATGGGTCGTCAACGCTTACGCACTGACCTTCGGCGGCTTGCTGCTGCTGGGCGGCCGGGCCGGGGACATCCTCGGCCGGCGCCGCGTCTTCGTCGCCGGGATCATCCTGTTCTCGGTGGCCTCCCTGCTCGGCGGCTTCGCCACCACCCAGGAGTGGCTGCTGGCCGCCCGCGCGCTGCAGGGGGTCGGCGGTGCCATCGTCGCCCCGACGGCACTATCCCTGATCACCACCACCTTCCCGGAGGGACCGCCCCGGAACCGGGCCATGGGTGTCTACGCCGCGATGAGCATCGGCGGCGCGGCGGTCGGCCTGATCGCCGGCGGTGTGCTCACCACCTACCTGTCCTGGCGCTGGGTGTTTTTCGTCAACGTCCCGATCGGGATCGTGGTCGCGCTGATGGCGCCGCGGGCCCTGGCCGAGTCCGAGCGGCGGCCAGGCCGGTTCGACCTGCCAGGCGCCATCACCAGCACGCTGGGCCTCGCCGCCCTGGTCTACGGCCTGACCAGCGCAGCGACCAGTCCGAACGGTGTTTCGCACTGGGGTGACACCAAGGTCATCGTCTCGCTCACGGCCGCGGTCGTGCTGCTGGTGTCGTTCGTGTTCATCGAATCGCGCAGCCCGCACGCGCTGATGCCGTTGCGGATCTTCCGCAACCGGGACCGGTCCGCAGCCAACCTGATCATGCTTTGCATCGGGACCGCGATGTTCGGGATGTTCTTCTTCCTGACCATCTTCGTGCAGACCGTGTGGGGGTACAGCGCCCTCAAGACCGGCATCGGCTACCTGCCGATGGTCGCCACCATCATGGTGATGGCCGGGGTCAGCGCCCAGCTGGTGCCCCGGATCGGCGCCCGGCCGCTGCTGATCGCCGGGTCGGTGATCGCCTCCGGCGGGATGTTCTGGCTGTCGCGGATCAACGAGCACAGCACGTACGCCGGGGGCCTGCTCGGCCCGATGCTGGTCACCGCGGCCGGGCTGGGCATGCTCTTCATGCCCGTGACCCTCATCGCCCTGAACCGGGTCCCGGAGCGGGACGCGGGCCTGGCGGCCAGCCTGCCCAACGTCGGCCAGCAGGTCGGCGGCTCGATCGGGCTGGCTCTGCTCGGCACCGTGGCCTGGACCGTGGTGGCCAACACCGCGCGGCACTCGGCCGAGGCCGCGAAGGCGGCCGCCGCCACCGCGGCCAAGGCCGGCCACCCGGTGCACGTCTCCGCCGCCCAGGCGAAGTCGGCCGCCACGGCGATCTACGACCACGCGCTGTCGATCGGGTTCTCCCGGGGGTTCGAGGTGTCAGCCGGGATCATGCTGATCGCCCTGGTCGTGTCGATCGCCTTCGTCCGGGTGAAGCGCGCGGACCTGGCCGGGGCCCAGACCCAGCTGGACAGCCCGGCTGGCGACGCGGTGGCCCGGGAGTCGGTCGAGGCGAGTTAGGGTAACCGGCGCGGTCTGGCCGGCATAGTCGGGCTGGCCACGCCACCGGAACAGCGTGATGGCCGGCGGGATTTCTCCCGCCGGCCATCGTGCGTTCGCGGGCCTGCTGCGCTAGCTCTGGGGGCGAGACTCGAACTCGCAACCTAGCGGTTAACAGCCGCTTGCTCTGCCGATTGAGCTACCCCAGATTAAAGCCACACGGGATCAACAGGCGGCAACGCGGGCCGGATCATGAACCCAGCCAGCTTTTTGCGCCGCGGATAAGGGTAGCGCACCCAGGGCGGTACCCGTGGCGGGGTCGCGCGGCGCAGCCGCACGGGGAGACACGCGGCGGGGACGCGCGGCAGGGGCGTGCGGCAGGGGCGGTTATTTGCCGGCGCGTAACCTGGAATACGGCTGAACATCAGGGGAAGGTCCACTCTGGCGCAGTCGACATCGTTGAAAGAGGTAACCAGATGCGGTACCGGTTCACGTTCTTCGCCGGCCTTGCCGTCGGTTTCATCGTCGGCGCGCGGGCGGGCCGGGAGCGTTACGAGCAGTTGAAGAAGCTGGCCCGCAAAGCCGCGGACAGTCCAGCGATGCAGCAGGCGGCCGGGGCCGCGCAGGCCCAGGCCGCCGGCCTGGCCAAGTCGGCCAAGGACAAGGCGATGGAGCGGGTCCCCCGGCTGACCGAGAAGGCCAAGAACACGGTCGCACCGCTCGGTGAGCACGTCCCGGGTTTCCGGGCGCGGGAAGCCAACGGCCACTCGCAGGGTGGGTCGTACAGCAGCACGCCCGGCGCCCCGGAATCAGGCAGCTAGCCACCTGGCTGGCCACCAGCTAGGTGGCCGGCAACGCCTGCACAAGCGGCCCGCAGGTCGGCATAAGCCGGTCCGGCGGGCCGTTTGGCGTTCTGAACGGACTTGTCCACAGGCGTCTGACCAGGGCAAACATCCACTCCGGACGGCCCTGTGGTGAATTGTTTTGATCACTATTGGCAACGGTATAACCAGCCCATGAGTCCACTATCCGGGGTACTAGGCGAAGCCTGGGCGTATTACAAGCGTTTTGCGGCCCACTTCCTCGTGATCGCCTTCGTGATCTACGTGGCAGCTGGCATCGTCGCGGCGTTGCTCGGCCTCGCCGGAAGTATCGGCTTGTTCCTAGGCTGGATTGTCAGCGTGGTGGCCGCCTTCTTGGTCCAGGCCGCCTTGGTCAAGGCAGTGCAAGACGTCCGGGACGGCCGGGTCGACCTGAACCTGGGCGAGACGGTGTCCGCGGCCCTGCCGTTCCTCGGCACGGTGATCATTGCGTCCATCCTGGCCGGGATCGGGATCGCCATCGGATTCGTGTTGATCATCGTGCCCGGACTGATCCTGCTGACCTTCTGGTCGCTGATCGTGCCCAGCATCGTGGTCGGCGGGGAGGGTGTGTTCAGCTCGTTCAGCAAGAGCTGGCGGACCGTCCGCGGCTATGCATGGCACGTGTTCGGCACCTACGTGCTGGTGTTCCTGATCCTGATCGTGTTCGACATCGTGATCGGCCTCATCCTGCTATTCCTGCCGGGGGCGGCCAGGAACGCGATCAGCAGCATCGTGTCCGGCACCCTGGTCGCACCCTTCCTGGCCCTCGTGGTGACACTGGTCTACTACCGGCTCACCGCGGCGCACGGAGCGACTGGCGGCCCGGGCGAGGCCCAGTGGCCGCCAGCCGGGCCGGACGCCACGTATCCGGGGCCGGGCACCGAGCCGGGTGCCGCCTCCCCGGGGTCGGGTTCTGCCTCGCCGGGGCCGGGTTCCACCTCGCCGGGGCCGGGTTCCACCTCGCCGGGGCCGGACGTCCCGCCCGCCGGGCCGGGATCGGCTCCCGCCGGCCCGGGCGTCCCGCCCACGGAACCCGGCAACCCTGCTTGAACTGAGCGGGCGTAGTGCGAGCGGCCCCGCCCAGCCTCTGAGCGGGGGGCCGGGCGGGGCCAGCTCGACTACCTGGGGCTACCCAGAGACGAACATGCCCATTGGGCTCGTCTGGATGCCGGTCTCCGCTACCCAGGCTCACACCGCAGCGGACATCCGCCGTGCTGGCGGGAGGGCTCTCTTCTTCCGCCAGCGAAGCGATCCCAGCCAATACCGGCAGGCCGGCGAAGTATCCATTACATCTCGCATACGAAAACTAATCGCGCTTAAATGGCAAGCGCGGCCCGCGCCAGTCCCCTCACTGCAGGGAGCCGGAACTCGGGGCTCTGCTCCCGTCGCTGGCGCGGGCCGCTTCACCGCTCTCCGCAGCGGCGAGCGTCCAAATTACCCCCGTGGCCCAGCGTTGAACATCCCGGCGGCCTGTATTTCAGCCTGACCCGCTCCGGTCCCCACGGGTGGCCGTGCTCACACTGTGCCGGGTACGGAAGTCAGCCGAGATATTCGCGGAGCATCCTGCGCTGAACGGCATGCATAAGCGCAGGTCAGCAGGTCAGCGGTAAGCGGCAGTGGGTCAAATATCCTTGGCTGGCTACCGCTCGGTGACGTAGGCGCCGCGGCCAGGGACGACCTCGACCAGGCCCTCTTCGGCGAGCACCCGGACGGCCTTGCGGGCGGTCAGCCGGGCAACACCGTGCTCCTGCATGAGCCGGCTCTCGGACGGGACGGCCCGGCCCGGCGGGTAGTCGCCGCGGGCGATCGCGTCCCGCAGGATCGCGGCAATCTGCAGGTAGACCGGCACCTTGCCGTCATGATCAACCGTCACATGATCAAGCTACCCGGGTAGCTCTGGCCCCAGACTTTGCTATCGGACCCTAGCCCGACATATCCGGCTAGGCGTACTGTGACAGGTCCCAACGTAAAGCGGGCCCGGCCAAGAGGTACTAGCCTCCGGACCGGGCCCTTGATCGCCTAACAGGAGGCGACCCATGGACGATCATCCCCCATCGCCGGCAGAGCTGCGCGACGCCCTGGCGGCCGTGCTCGAAGCGCTGGACATCCCCCACGCCGCTACGGCCGGCGACCAGGAAACCCGCGACAAGATCCTGACCGAGAGGGCCGGGCACGCCGTAGTGATGCTGAAGAGCATCCTCGGCGGGGACACGTTCGACCCGGCGTGGTCGGTGGGCTACCTCCGCGAGCGGCTGGCCGGGCACCCCGCGACCGGCTACCGGACCTGGGCTGAGCGCATGGCCGAGCTGGACGCCGCGAACGCAGTAGCGTCATGAGCGCCACTGACAAGATCGTCGCCGCACTCGAACGCGAATGGCCGAAGTGGCAGATCTGGGTCGTTCACCACTACATCGGCGGCCCGGTGTGGTGCGCGCGCCGCTGGGATGACGAGAACCGGGTGCTGAACGCGGGCAGCGCGGACGAGTTGGCCGAGTACCTGGAAGCCGAGGCTGCCCGGTGAGCGGCGCTGGTGCTGTTCGCGTTTAGACGCAGCCGGGCGGGTAGTTGCACCGCTCCCTTGCTTGGGGGAAAGCGGGGGCAAGGGAGGACCCCGGGCCTAGCTGGCCAGGGGTCCTTCTTTCGGTCCTACACCGACCGGCAGACCTTGCCACTAGCGTGTGCGTCGTGCGGAAGAGACTTACTGTGCTTCGCTACCACTGGTCAGCTCTGCCCCTCGCCCTCGTCGCGATTGTGCTCCTGGTCTTGGGCGCTGTCTTGAGCGCTCCGGCTAGCACGGCAATGGTTGGCGCCGGTTCCGCGCTCGCCGGAGCGGCTGCCACCAGGATCATCGACCTTGATAGAGAACGCCGCATCGAAGCGGGACAGGCAGAAGCCAACCGTCAGCGCGATCTGGATGAGACCCGGCGCCTCGTCTACATGGCACTTGCTGCCCGGCGCACTGAGCGCTACGAACTGGCCGCAACGATCGTGAACGCGCTCGCTCATCACGGATCAGCGGTTGACCCGGACATGGCGATGCGGCACGTCACGGCCATCGTGACTGACAGCCCCAGCGAGACGAGCCAGAGCGAAGTGTGGCTTCGCGCGCAAGTCGACCGGATAACCACTGAACTCAACCCCACCTGAACAAAGTCGGGTGCGCTGGCCGTCCAGCAGGCCATCGGCGC
>DASQRM010000181.1:0-7009 GCA_035642895.1 Streptosporangiaceae bacterium
GTTCAGCGAGGTGGTGAAGTTGGCGATGGCGTTGTGCTTCGACACATACAGCGGATCCTTGTCCGGCTCGCCGTTCAGGTTCGCCGGGTAGCCGATGCCCTGGTACCCGGGGTGCGGCACCGACTGGAGGTAGGCCTTCCAGCTCACGTGGGCGTGGTCGAGCTCGCTGATCAGGCTCGGGGCGTGCACCCGCTGCACGTAGTAGGGGTCGTCGCTGGTCACGCCGAACGGGCTGCCGCCCAGCAGCGCGACATAGTTCGGCTCGCTGGGATGCGTCACCCCGTAGTACTGGGTCGCGAGGCCGTACCGGGACGCGAGGGCGTTGAGGTTGGGCGCCGCCGGGTTCCCGATCACGTCCGTGAAGCTGTGGTTCTCCTCCACGATGACGAAGACGTGATCGTAGTGGGCGGGTGCGGCGGGCGAGGCCAGGGCGCTGGCCGGGATAAACCCGATCAGGGCGGTGGCGGCGGCAGCAGAGAGGCCGAGCAGGGTCCGGGCGCGTGACGGCATTGGCGCGAGCCTTCCGGGAGCTGACACGGGACAGCAGGTTTTACCCGACCCTAGGGAATCCTCTGAAACACAAAGAACCGTGGATGGGTGAACATTTGGGGCAGGCGCGTGAACGGGAAACCATCCGGGGCGCCGCCGGCCGCCGCCCTCCCTGGTCAGCGTCCCGGGCGCAGCACGCGGCCCGGCCTGGCCCCGGTGAGCTCGCCGGCTTCCTGCACGACGGTGCCGCCGACCACTGTGTAGCGGTACCCGCCGGCCGGCCGGCGCAGCCGGCGCGCCCCCCGGGGCAGGTCGGAGACGAAGACGTCCGCGGCCCAGTCGAGCTCGTCGAGCCCGAAGACCACCAGGTCGCCTGCTGCGCCCTCGCTCAGCCGGCCCCGGCCGGTGAACCCGAAGCGCCCGGCCAGCTGCCCGGTCATCCGGTGCACGGCCTGCTCGACGGTGAGGTCGCCGCGCTCGCGGACATGCCGGGTCAGCATCAGCGTGGTGTCACCGATCGCGCACATCATCTGAAGGTGCGCACCCGCGTCACTGTTGGCCATCACCGACGCCTGGTGGGTCAGCGTCCCGGCGACGCCGCCGGCGTCGGAGTTGGCCACGCCCACGCCGACGATGCCGGCGTCGGCGTCGTTAGCCAGCAGCCAGTCGGCCAGCACGTCGGATGGGTGACCGCCCCGGTCGGCGGCCAGATCGGCCAGGGTCGCCCCCACCCAGCGCTCATTCTCGGGCCGGGTGACGGACACCAGGCGGATCCGGTCGGCGTGCTTGTGCGGGATCATCGTCCGCGGGATCTGGTCCCACTCCTGGCGGGCCAGCGCCCGCCACCGCGGGTCGCTCAGCATCCCCGCCTTGGCCGGCCGCGGCGCCTGCACCATCTTGTGCCAGCTGTTTTCCAGCGCGAACCAGGACATGCCGCCGTCCCAGTTCACGTGGATGTCCAGGGTGCGCGGGCTGACCTGCGGGTAGTTCGCCACCCCGTGCGCCTGCAGCTCGCCGGCGAAGTCGAGCATGTCCCGCGCCCAGTCCGGGCGGTCCTGATCGTGGAACACGCCGATCCAGGTGCTCACCACCCCGCGGGGGCCGGTGAGGTCGGCCATCCGCTGCACGTCCCGGCGCATCTGGCGGCCGGTCGCGGCCGGGATGAACTGCACGAACTTCCCGTGCCTGGCCAGCACGTCGAGGAGCGCGGCGAGTTCGGCGTCGTCGGCCTGGCGGCTCGGCACCGGCCGCTTGCCGCGGTCCTCATCGAATCCGAGCGAGGTCGACAGGGCGGCGGCGCCGGCCGCCAGCGAGTCGTCGAGCAGCGCCGCGATCTGGGTCCGCTCCGCCCCGGTGGCCGGGCGGTCCCAGGCCGCCTCGCCCATCACGTAGGTGCGGAGCATGTTGTGCCCGACCATGCCGGCCATGTTGACCGCGAACCCGCCCAGTCCTTCCACCGCCGAGAGGTACTCGCCGTAGCTTTCCCAGCCCCACGGGATGGAGACGTCGAGCACCTCCGACGGGAGGTCCTCGATGTAGCAGAGCAGCGCCTGAAGGCTCTCCCGGTGCTCGGGGCGGACCGGGGCGAGTGACAGCGAGCAGTTGCCCACCAGCACGCTCGTCACCCCGTGCTGGGGCATCGGGTCGCACAACGGGTCCCAGAACAGCGTGGGGTCGAAGTGCGTGTGAATGTCGATGAACCCTGGAGTCACGTACCCCCCCGAGGCGTCGAGCACGCGCTCGCCGTCCGGCCGCAGGCCGGTCCCGACCTCCGCGACGCGGCCGCCGCGGACCCGGACGTCCGCGGCGCGGGCCGGCCCGCCCGTGCCGTCGACGAGGGTGCCGCCCCGTACCAGCAGATCGTCCATCGAACGCTCCCAAGCTGAGACGCCAGGCCAGTTGAGGCCAGTTGAGGCCAGTGCAGTGGCAAAATCCGCGAAACAGTTAAATAATAGCACTATGAGCACCGAAGCCAGAGGGCTGGCGGGACCGCCGAGGGAGCGCTGCTGATGCCGGAGATCACCGTCGGGCTCCGGGTGCCGCACGGACTGCGGGGCGGCGCAGCCGGGCTGCGCGATTTCGTGGCCCGGGCCGAGGCGGCCGGGATCGACCGCCTGTGCGCCGGCGATCATGTCACGTTCCGGGGCGGCCGCGGCTTCGATGGGCTGCTGACCGCCACCGCGCTCGCGATGGCGTCCCGGCGGCTCGCCGTGCAGACGGCCGTGTACCTGCTGGCCCTGCGCCACCCCGTCCCGGTGGCCCGCCAGGTCGCGGCGCTGGCCGAGCTGGCCCCGGGGCGGCTGCTCTTCGGCGTCGGGCTGGGCGGCGACGACCCCGCCGAGTGGCGCGCCTGCGGCGTGGACCCGCGCACCCGGGGACGCCGGCTGGATGAGGCGCTGGCCGTGCTGCGGCCGCTGCTGGACGGCGCGGAGGTCACCATGTCCGGGGACTTCTTCCAGCCAGACCGGGTGCGCATCGGGCCCGTGCCGCACCCGCCGGTGCCAATCATCATCGGCGGCCGGTCCGATGCCGCGCTGCGCCGGGTGGCCCGGCACGGGGATGGCTGGCTCGGCCTGTGGGTCTCCCCCGCCCGCTACGCCGAGGCCGTCGAGCGGATCGGCAGGTTCGCCGCGCAAGCGGGCCGGCCGGTGAGAGGGGATGAAACCGAAGGCGACGGCGCAGAAGGAACGGCGGAGATGGAGCGGAGAGGCACGGGGGCGGCCGGCGGGGGCCGGGGGCCCGGGGGAAAGGCATGGCAGCACGGCCTGCACGTGTGGTGCGGGCTCGGCGCCTCGCCCGCCGCCGCCCGCCCCCGGCTGGCCGCGGTGATGGAGGAGTTGTACCGGACACCGTTCACTAAGTTCGAGCGGTACTGCCCGTGCGGCACGCCAGATGACATCGCGGCGGCCCTGCAGCCGTATGTGGCTGCGGGCTGCCGGTCGTTCAACCTGATCCCCGTGGTGGACTGCGACGTGGCCGAGACCGACCAGGCGGAGATCGACGGAGCGGACGCGGTACGCACCGCGCTCCGGGATGCCCGGGGGCCGTCCCCCGTGGCTGGCACTGTGAGGGAGGGCTGATGACTGAGCGCGTGGCCATCGTGACCGGCGGGACCCGTGGCATCGGGGCCGCGATCAGCGAGGTGCTGACCGCCAGCGGCGTGCATGTGGCCGCCGTGTACGCCGGGAATCATGAGAATGCCCGGGCGCTGGCGGCCCGGCTCGGCGCAGCCGGCGGCTCGGTCAGCCTGCATCCGGGTGACGTGGGCGACCCGGACTTCTGCCAGTCACTGGTCGCTGGGCTGCTCGCTGATCGCGGCCGGGTCGACTACCTGGTCAGCAACGCCGGGCTGCTGGTCGAGAACAGCGTCGCCCGGATGACCCGCGACCAGTGGGACGACGCGCTGCGGGTCAACCTGTCGGCCCCGTTCCACCTGGCCCAGGCGGTCATCGCGCCCATGACCGAGCTGGGATCCGGCCGGATCGTCAACGTCGGCTCGGTCACCGCGGCGATGGGCAACCCGGTCGAGGCCGGGTACGGGGCGGCCAAGGCCGGGCTGCTCGGGCTGACCCGCTCCCTGGCCCGGGCCGTCGCCCGCAAGGGCATCACCGTCAACCTGGTGGTGCCCGGCGTGTTCGACACCGAGATGACCAGGTCAATGCGGCCGGAGACCCAGGAGGCGATCCGCTCGATGATCCCGCTGGGCCGCCGCGGCGACCCCCGGGAACTGGCCCACGCGGTGCGCTTCCTGCTCGCGGACGACGCCGCCTACATCACCGGCTCGGTGGTAACCGTGGACGGCGGTCTCAGCATGGGCGCCTGACCCGCGCGGGCGATCAGGACGCGCCGAACAGCTTCCCGGCGTTGTCCCGGAGGATCTGGCGCTGCTGCGGCCCGCTCAGCCCGGCCAGCAGGCCGGCGAAGTCGGCCGGCTCGGCGAGGCCCTCGGCGTGCGGGAAGTCCGACCCCATCACCAGGCAGTCCACGTCGGGCAGGTCACGGGCGATCCGCGGGATGTCGTCCTCCGGGTAGGGCGCGACCCGGACGTGACGGCGGAAGATGCGGCTTGGCCGCTCGGTCAGCTTGCCGCCGATCCACGGTCCGTTGCGGCCCATGCCGCGGCTCTTGTCCATGTGCTCGATGAAGTGCGGCACCCAGGAGGCGCCGAATTCCGAGACGAGCACGTTGAGGTCGGGGAACCGGCCGAAGAGGTTGTCGAAGATGAGCGCGGACAGCGTGTCCTCGATCGGCCGCTCGCCGTAGAGGTTGTTCCACTGCCAGGCGGACATGTGCCAGGACCCGGGCCACGGGTCCAGCCCCCAGGCCGGGGCCAGGTTCTCGTTGTACCAGTTCTCCATGATGTGGAAGGCGACCGTGGCCCCCGCCTCGTTCATCCGCGCCCAGATCGGGTCGAAGTAGGGATCGCCTGGCGACCGGCCGTAAGCGGGGCCGGTAGGCAGCAGGATGATGCGGGCTCCGCGGTTGAGGACGAAGTCCAGCTCCTGGACCGCGAGGTCGAGGTCAGCCAGCGAGAGCAGCGCCGGGGCGAAGATCCGGCCGTCCCGGCTGAACCCCCACTCCTCGTCGAACCACTGGTTGAACGAGTGGATGTTGGCGAAGGCGGCCGGGACGTGCTTGACGTAGTTCTCCACCGAGAGTGCCATCGCGGACGGGAACACCACGGCCCGCTCCACGCCCTGGACGTCCATCAGCTTCAGCCGCGACTCCCGGTCCAGGTACTCCGGGCGCATCGCCTCCGGCTGGTAGGTCTCGTCCGGGTTGCCGGACGACATCTGGCGGAGCATCTCCTTGAGCGAGCCCGGCCGGTAGGCCAGGTCGAAGCCTAGGCCCTGCTCGGAGTTGAAGACGGCAATCCGGTCCGCGGCTAGGATGCGCTCGGTCCCGTCGTGCATCCGCACCGGGGCGATGGCGTGCTCGTGCCACTGCTGCGGCAGATATCGGGTAAACGAGTCACGTGTCTCGTAGCAGTGCGTGTCACAGTCGAACAGGCCGTAGCCCAGCTCCGTCATGCTCTGCTCCATCATTTGGTCCTCCGGCGATAGCGTCTACGAGTTGAATCGTATAACGTTTTTGACTGATTAGCGACCCTCTGGTCAGGTCGCCGTCGCGCCTTCGGCCGGTTCGTCCAGCCCGCCGCTGGGGGCATGGACAGAACTCGCGGAGGTCAGCCGGTGCGGCCGCCAGCAGGTGGCGAGCAGCAGGGCGGCACCACCGCCACCCGCCGCTGCCGCCAGGGCCAGTCCGGCCCAGCCGCGAACGGTGAACCCGATCGCCTGATCGACCGACCAATCCCCACCGCCGAGGGCGCCGAGAGCACACGCCACCAGGATGATCATCAGGACGTACTCGTAGCCCTCCCCGGGCCGGAAGATGAAGAAGCCGTTCCTGGCATGGTTGGCGACCAGGGCGACGACCATGGTCCCGACCACCGCGGCCGCGGCCAGCGGCGTGAGCAGGCCGAGGACCAGCAGCAGGCCTGCGGCGATCTCGGTGACCGTGGCGAACACCGCATGGACCCGGCCCGGCCGGATGCCGATGGACTCGAACCACCGGGCGGTTCCCGGCAGCCTGCCGCCGCCGAAGGCGTGGTTCCAGCCGTGGGCCATGATCGTGCCGCCCACCGCGAGCCGCAGCACAAGCGCCGCCACATTCACACTGTCCATAGCACCCTGCCCTCTAGTATGCTGCGCCATCTAGTACATTGATATAACTTAATATACTAGATCAACCGTGGCGGGGCTACAGGAGCGAGACCGTCTGGGCCCCGCATGAGGAGGTTTCGTGGTCGTGCGGATCGTGGTTGGCCTGGTGCTGACGGTGGCGGCGTTGGCGCTGGCGGGGCGGCGGTTGTGGTGGCTGGCCAGGGTCGGTCGGGTGGGGCAGCCGGCGCCGGAGCGGATCGCGGCGGTGCGCTCGCATCCGGCCCGTGACGCCGGGGTGGAGGCTGCCGAGGTCATCGGGCAGCGCAAGCTGCTGAAGCAGGCGGTGCCCGGCGCCGCGCACGCGGCGACCTTCTGGGGCTTCATCGTCTTGCTGCTGACGATCATTGAGGCCTACGGCGACTTGTTCTCCCGGACTTTCGCCATCCCGGGGATCGGCCACTGGGCGGTGGTCGGGTTCATCGAGGACCTGTTCGCGGTCGGGGTGCTGGCCGGGATCATCACGTTCGCGGTCATCCGGCTGCGCAGCAGCCCGGAGCGGGAGGGCCGGGCGTCCCGGTTTGCTGGCAGCCACACCGGCGCCGCGTGGCTGGTCCTCGGGATGATCTTCCTGGTGATCGCGACGCTGCTGGCCTACCGCGGCGCGCAGATCAACACCGGGGTGTTCCCCTACCCGCACGGGGCGTTCGCGTCCCAGGTCGCCGGCCACTGGCTGGCGCCGCTGGGGGCCGGGGTGAACAGCGTGCTGGAGGTGGTGTTCCTGCTCGCCCAGCTCGCGGTGGTGCTCGGGTTCCTGGTGTTCCTCACCTATTCCAAGCACCTGCACATCATCACCGCGC
>DASQRM010000182.1:0-31869 GCA_035642895.1 Streptosporangiaceae bacterium
GGATCTCCCTGATTGAGCCGGATTTGCCCGAGGAAGTTGTGCACCAGGGCAACGGTCAGCATGCGCTGGGCACGCTCGTCTGCGGCGAGCCCGCCGTCACCCACCTCGGCCAGCAACGCCTGACTCTGCTCCAGCTGCTCAACGGCCTGGGCCTCATGGCCGCGCAGGGCCCCGATACGGCCGAGAACACCCAGGACGGTCGCCGTCATGATGACACTCAGGCTGTCCCGCGATTGCCGGTACAACGGCAGGCTCTGTTCGAAAAGCATCTGCGCCCCGGCCTGGTCCTCGTTGGCCAGGAGCATGAAGCCGGCTCCGGTGAGGGTCAGGGCATGCTGGTGGGGCGGCAGGTGCTCGCTGCCGGCCGCGAATTTCTCCTCGAAGCCGGCTAGCTCGGCCGGGTGGCCGTGGAGCCACCAGAATCGCCACGTGACCCAGAAGAGTCGCTCCGCCGACTCGATGTCGTCGTCCACGAGCCAGGACATCGCGGCCCACAGATTGTCATGCTCAGCCTCCAGCCGGTCGAGCCAGCCGAGCTGCCCTCGGCCCTGCATCTCGGCAGCGGCCGGCTCGGCGAGCGCGAAGAAGTAGGCCGCGTGCCTCTCGTGGGCCTTCGGCCAGTCAGCGCTGCGACGCAGGCGCTGCAGCGCGTAGTCCCGGATCGTCTCCAGGAGGCTGAACCGTGGCTCGCCGGTACGGGCCTCCTGCCGGACCAGGCTGCTGTCCAGCAGCGAGCTCAGCGTGTCGATTACCTGCTCCGCCTGCTCCGCCTGCCCCGGATCCGCCGGGGAACTGGCCGGGTCACCGCTGACGGCCTCTACGGCTCGCAGGTCGAACGGGCCAGCAAACACCCCGAGACAGGCGAACAATGCCTGCTCGGGGGGAGAGAGCAGGTCGAAGCTCCAGTCCAGGGTGCTGCGCAGGGTTCGCTGACGCTCCGGCAGATCTCGTGGGCCGGCCGTCAGCAGCCCCAGGCGGTCGTCGATCCGGGCCAGCAGTGCCTGCGGCGGCAGCATCCGGACCCGGGCGGCGGCAAGCTCGATGGCCAGCGGCAGCCCGTCCAGCCGACGGCAGATCTCCGCGACGGCCCCGGCATTGTCGCTGGTCAATTCGAACGCCGCGGCTGCGGCGTGCGCCCGCTCCGCGAACAACTGGACCGAGGCGTACTGCCGTATGCTCGCGGCGTCCTCACTCATCCCGGCCTGCGGAACCGGGAGGGTGGGCACGGGGAACTCGTGCTCGCCGCTAACCCGCAGCACCGCCCGGCTGGTCACCAGCGCAACGACGCCGGGCGCCGCGCCCAGCAGAGTGGTCACCAGCGGAGCGGCCCCGGTCACCTGCTCGAAGTTGTCCAGCAACAGCAGCAGCTGCCGGGAGTGCAGGTATGACTCCAGGTCGCTGAGCAACCTGCCGCCCGATGTGCTCAGCCCTAGCCCGGCAGCGATCGCGGCCGCGACCAAGTCGGCGGACGGGACCGCCGACAGGCCGACGAACCGCACTCCATCCCGGAATCCTGGCCCGAGGCGGCGCGCGGTTTCGATAGCCAGCCTACTTTTCCCTACCCCGCCGGGGCCGGTCAACGTGACCAGGCGGACGCCCTCGCGTACCACCAGGTCGCTAATCGCCTCGGCCTCTTGGTCGCGGCCGACCAGCGGCGTCGCTGGCTCTGGCAGGGTCGCGGCCATGCCCTCGGCCCCCATCCCGCCGCTGTCCGGCAGATGAGCCATCTCGAATCGCTCGCTCAGCAGCTGGGCCAGGTCGTTCTCCACCAGGCGCTGCAACTCTGTGGCGGTGGAGAAGAGCTGGTAAGAAACGTCACCCGCTTCCCTGATCCGGTCGAGCAACGCCGCCAGCCGCGGCTCACGTTCGGGCGCCGGCGACTTCACGTACAGCAGCCGGGGAAGTCCCGCGGCCATCAGGTACTCATCCTCCAGCCCCGATACCTGCTCACCGGGCGCGATCCAGCCGTAGCTCTGCCAGTACACGCCCACGAAGACCTGGCTCTGGGCCAGGTAGGCGCGGTATACCTGCCGGGGCGGGTGCGGCCGGGCGCCCAGCTCGAACAGCACCGGCACCAGCCGCAGCCGGGTCACCGCGTCCCGCACCGCCTGCCGCTCCGCGGCCAGCTCCCGCAGCGTCGAACTCACGAAGACACGCAGCCGCTGATCAGGAGTGCGGATCAGCTCTGTCTCAGCCATTGCTCACAGCTAAGCAGGCCCGAGGACTGGGAGCCATGCCGGGCCCAGCCATGCCGGGCTCGAACCCTAAAGCCATCCGAGGAACGCCATCACATCGTGCACTACGACCCCCAGAGAACGGTCGTTGCTGATGGCCACGTCCTCGATGCCCACCCCGGCCGAGGCCGCGATCGACGCTGCCGCCTCGCGCAGATCGTCGCGGCGGCCGCTGCTGACATCACCTGCCAGCCGCCGCTCGATAACCGGCAGCGGCACCGTCAGGCGCGCAACCTGCAGTGGCAGCCCCAACGCGGCCCGCACCGCCTGTGCCTCTTCACGGCTGCGGACAAAATAGGCGAGCACGAAGAGCCTGATCCCGGCCCGCCGGTAGTTCGCCGCCACCGCCGCCAGGTTCTGCAGCATCAACCCGAATTCGGCCGCACGATCATCGGCACCCGTGCCGGCCCAGCTCAGATAGTCCAGGTCGAGCAGCGCATACGGTTCGCCTCGCTGCTCGAGCAGGTAAGCGATCTCCTCGGCGACCGAACTCTTGCCCGACCCGTAGACCCCGGTGAGCAGGACGCCCTCAGTCCTGTCCGCGTTCACTCGCCAAGGTTAGGCCGACGGCCGGGAGCGTGACCGGTTAGCGCAGCGCCAGCGTTATCTCCCGGGGGACCGGCAGCGTCCCCGCCTGCCAGTCCAGGTCACCCGCCAGACGCGCCCGGGGAAACGTCCCGAAAAACGCCTCCAGCGCGGCACAGAGCCAGACGCGGGTGAGCGCGGCCCCGGGGCAGTAGTGCGGGCCCGCTCCGAACGGGATGCTGGGTAAGGCCGGGCCATCGTGCGCCGCGGCGATGAGGGACGGCAGCACGGTTGTGCCCTTGGTGATGAGCCGTCCGCCGAGCCACGTGTCGGCCAGGGCGATGCGCGGGAGGGCGATGGGGAACATCGTGCGGGTGCTCAGCAGTTCTCCCGCGACGGATGCCCAGGTGCGCTCTCCCCGTGTGCACGAGGTGATGATGTGCGGCTGCCGGGCGAGCTCGGCGATGGCGACGGCGAGGATGGGGAGCATCGCGCCGAATCCGTTGGAGACGGTGCCGGTGACGTGCGCGATCTGGGCGGGCGTGTGCCCAGCCAGCGCCCCGGCGAGCTGGGTGGTTAATCCCCCGTTACACCGGGCCGTGGCGCCCGTGTAGTAGCTGTACAGATCAGCCCACGCCGCGGCCACGTCATCGACGGCGCCCGGGCCGGGGACGACGGCGAACGCGATCCGGGAGGCGTCGAGGATCCGGTCCCAGTCGGCTAGTGGTGTCCCCATGGCCGTGCTGACCGCGGTGGTGGTGAACGGCTCGGCGAACCCCGTGAGGGCGTCCACGGTGGCGCGGCCGTGGAGCGAGTCGGCGAGGTCGCGGGCGAGGGCCCGGGCCAGCGGGCGGGTCGCTTCCGCAGCGCGGCGGGTGAACAGCCCGGCGATCTTCTGCCGGTACGAGCGCAGCCGCGGCGGGTTCATGTTCAGCAGGCCACCGTCCGGGGATTGCATTTCCGCACCGGTGAGCGGGCAGCCGAGCAGCCCGCCCGTCCCGGTGACGGCGGCCATGCCAAAATTCCTGGTGCTGGTGAGGGCGCGGAGTACGTCGGGGCGCCGCCGCAGGACAAGCATCGGCGGGCCGCCGGCGGGACGGACGGCAAAGTCGTGGCCGCTGGCGCGAAGGATGGGCGGCGGCCCGCCGTCTGGCTGGGAATCGAAACGCAAGACTGGCGGGTGGCCGGTGGTGGTGGCCGTCACGGTGACTCCTTGGGGCTGCCCGGGCAGGGGCGGTCCCCGCCCGCCTCCAGCTTCGGAGGCCGGCCTTGACGGTTTCATTGCATTTCGCTTGCAGACCACCATGGGATGCTCAGGCTGTGCGACGCCCCCACCGGATGCCGGCCAAGGAGTCGATGATCCTCGCCGCATCCCTGTGCTTCGGCGCCGTGCTGTCGGGATGCTCGGCGGCGCCGCCGGCTGCCGGGTCTCCCCCGGCCACCTCAGCAGCTCCCTCCTCCCAGGCCCCGTTTACGTTCAGCGTCGTGGGGGTCCACCCCGTGCCGCCCAACGGAAGCCAGGACACGCATGCGCAAACGCCGACGGCCGGGTGCGACAGCGCGACGTTCGCCGCCGACGAGGCTCTGGGCGTCAGGGTGGCTGATGGGTTCGCTCTGGCCCGCTTCCCCGCGTCGGCTCATCTCCTGGCGCACTTCCTGACGGGGAAGGGCACGGAAGTCGATTACCGGGCCGGGTCGCTGATCTCAAGGAAGGCGCGGGCTAGCGGCGCTTTCCGGGCGGTGAATAACGACGTCCAGGCCGCAGTCCTCAGCCAGCTGAAAGCGGGCCGGACTCGCCTTCGGCTCTCCGCGGCGCAACTGCCGGCGGTGGCATTCGAGTCCAAGACCAGCGACCTGTACTGGGGATTTCGCGGCACTCAGGGCCTGACCGTAACCGGAAACGGCCGCCGCGAGAACGGACGGTACATCGGAACACTCTCGTACGTCATCAAGGACAGCTACGGATTCCCGGCCCGCGACACGCTCGTCGGCTTCGGTCCGCCGATGCGGTACCTGCAGACCATATGCGGGGCGCCGCAGCATACGGGCGGAGCCCACTGGTTCCCCGACACCATCACGGTAACCGTGCCATTCAACCGTCCGGCCTGACCGAGGACGGTGGAAGGCAGCCAGAAACGGAGTCGGCGCCCCACCCGCTCGCAGTTGCCCCCCACTTACCTGCAAGTTAAGATACTTAACATGCAGGTAGATCTGCCTGACCGGATTGAGCGGGCCCGCGCCCAGTGGGCGGACGAGGAACCCGGGCTGGACACCTCGCCGATGGAGGTCATCGGGCGTATTCTCCGCGCCGCGCACCTCGCCGACGCTCACATCCGGCGGGTGCTGCGGCAGGAGGGTCTTGACCGCAGCGGCTTCGACGTGCTGGCCACGCTGCGGCGAACCGGGCCGCCCTACCAGCTCACCCCGACGGCGCTCTATCAGGAACTGGTCCTCACCTCCGGCGCCATGACCCACCGGGTGGATGCGCTGGCCCGGGCCGGGCTGGTGGAGCGGGTCTCCGGCCCCACAGACCGCCGCAGCAACCTTGTCGGTCTCACTGCGCGGGGCAAGTCGGTCGTGGATCGCGCCATGGCCGCGCACCTGCAATGCGAGGCGACGATGATCGCGTCCTTGCCCGATGAGGACCGGGAGGCGCTGGCAGCGCTCCTGAAGAAGCTGCTGAGAGGAATCGAGGAAGAGGCATGAACGAGAACGACACGGTCGTGGTCATCGGAGGCAGCTCCGGACTCGGGCTGGCCGTCGCCCGCCGCTGCCTGGCCGACGGAGCCCGGGTAGTGATCGCCGGAAGGTCCCCGCAGCGGCTTGACGCGGCGAGCAAAGAACTCGGCTACCCAGCCCGGCTCACTGCCGTCCCGGCCGACATTGCCGACCGGGCCCAGCTCACCCGGGTGTTTGACCACGCCGGGAAACTCGCCCACCTGGTCGTCACCGCGGCGGACCTTCCCTACGGCGCCGCCGTCACCCTGACCGAGGACAGCGTGATGCGGGCCCTGCGGTCCAAGATCCTGGGGCCGCTGTTCGCAGCGCAACTGGCTGCACCGCGCATGACGGCACCAGGAAGCATCACGTTCACCTCCGGCATTGCCGCCTACCGGCCCGCTCCAGGCGGGATGCTGGCCGCAACGGTCAACGGCGCACTGGAGTCCATGGTCCGCGCACTCGCGCTGGAACTCGGCCCGGTCCGCGTCAACGCCGTGTCCCCCGGCTGGGTGGACACGCCAGTGTGGAACCAGCTGGCGTCACCGGAGGTGAAGCAGGCCCGGCTGGCTGACCTGGCCGCCCGGCTGCCCGGGCGGAGAATCGGGCAGCCGGAAGATATCGCCCACGCCGTCAGCTTCCTGATCAGCGACAGCCTCGTCACCGGGACTGTGCTGCATGCCGAGGGCGCACAACTGCTGGTATGACAACTCCAGCTGCCGGCCACCACCAGCCTGCAGGAACCCCGACCCGCTAAAAGCGGAGAAGATTGACCATACGGTTCGGTCCCCAGGTGCTCAGCTCGGCTGGGGCACGATGCGGATATAGGGACGGGGTGCCTTCCAGCCCTCCGGATAGATCGTCTTCGCCTCGTCATCGGAAACCGAGCCGGCGATGATCACGTCCTCGCCCGACTTCCAGTTGACCGGCGTGGCGACCCGGTGCTTGGCCGTGAGCTGGAGCGAGTCGATCACCCGGAGAACCTCGTCGAAGTTGCGGCCGGTCGTCATCGGGTAGATGAGGATCAGCTTCACCTTCTTGTCCGGGCCGACGACAAACACGTTGCGGACCGTCTGGTTATCGGCTGGCGTCCGGTTCGCCGGGTCACCCGTGGTGCTGGCCGGCAGCATCCCGTACAGCTTCGAGACGTTGAAGTCGCCGTCGCCGATGATGGGATAGTTGGGCGCGACTCCCTGGGTCTCCTGGATGTCGTTCGCCCACTGCTCGTGCTTCCCGGTCGGGTCGACCGAGAGCCCGATGATCTTCACGTTCCGCTTGTCGAACTCGGGCTTGATCTTGGCCATATAGCCGAGCTCGGTCGTGCAGACGGGCGTGAAGTCCTTCGGGTGCGAGAACAGGACCGCCCACGAGTCACCGATCCACTCGTGGAAGTTGATCGGCCCCTCAGTCGTGTCGGCGGTGAAGTCGGGGGCGATGTCCCCAATCGCGAGAGCCATATTTCTCCTTCGAGTTTCCGCTTGCAGATTCCGCTATTGCCAGCCACTTCTGCCTGTTCCGAGGCTGGGTTTAGCACATATGAAGCACACTTCGCTCAGGTTTCCGGCGGCCCAGCCCGGCGCCGGGCGCGTTCATCATCGTCCGAGCTGCTCCTGGACCGAAATCGGGCGGGGGCCAGAGTCCTGCCGGATCCGTTCCAGGAACAGCACGACGCTGGCGGCCACCGCCCGGACCCGGGAGGCGTCACCGCCCAGCCGCCGCCCGAGGCGCTCATAGACCGTGGGCGGCCAGCTCCCGGGCCAGCCGGCTCAGCAGGCCGCCGGCTCAGCAGACCGCCGGCGCCGCGGGCGGCCGGCTATGCGGGCGGCCGGCTGGCCGAGGGCGAGCTCGCCGGGTAACTCCGAGGCGGATTTCCTTTCTTGATGATCAAATTAGTAGGTATTTACGCCAGTGTCCAACCCTGACACCGCGGACGACGGCGGCCCAACGCCCGTCGTAGTTAGCCCAATGACGAAGCCGCCACCCCCGAACGTTCGGAGCATGCGGCAGTATCAGCTCCATGACCGAACTCACCGATGTAACTAGCGCATTCGGCTACGGCGACTCGATCCTGGTCGGTGAGCGAGTGCGGCTGCGCGGCGTGCGGGACGACGACCTGCCGGTGCTCGCGGCGTGGGAGATGGACCCCGGGCGCATGGCCACGCTGTCGAGCTGGGTGGCCCCGTCGTCGGAGGCCGCGGCGAAGGAGCGCATCGCGAAGTGGAGCGCGAACGGCAAGGACGACCTTGGCTTCGCCATCGAGACGCTCGATGATCCGCCGGTGCTGGTCGGCCACATCGGGCTGTGGGGCGCCCGGCCCAAGGACCGGTGCGGGACGATCGGGATCAGCCTCGGCCGTCAGTACATCGGCCGTGGCTACGGCACGGACGCGATGCGCGTCATCCTCGGCTACGGATTCCGCGAGATGGGCCTGCACCGCATTCAGCTCGGCGTGGCCCCGTTCAATCCCGCCGGGATCCGCGCCTACGAGAAGGCCGGGTTCGTCGAGGAGGGCCGCCTTCGCGAGTCGGTGCTGCACGACGGGCGCTGGTATGACGAGGTGCTGATGTCCGTCCTCGACCACGAGTGGGCCGCCCGCCGCTCTCCTGACCGATGACTGAGCCGATACCGTTCAGGTCGACGCCGGTCGGGCGGCGGTGGTGGTCCTCAACCTCATCCCCGTGTTCGGTGTCGCCAGGCAGTGGCCGCTGCCAGACCGACAGGCCTGCGAGCACGGCGGCGGCCAGCGCGGTGACCGCCAGGGCCAGGTTGATGGTGGCGAAGCTGTGTACCGCCTGATGATCCCGGGCCAGCGCGAGGTAGGCGGTACCGAACGCGGCGGCGCCCAGCACACCGCCGGCCCGGGTGATGGTGTTGAACAGGCCACTGAGGTCCGAGGCATGGTCGCCGGTCACTGAGCTGGTCAGGGCTGAGCATGCCGGTGAACGTGGTGCCCAGGCCCAGCCCGGCCAGGCCAGGCCCAGCAGCGTCATCAACAGCGCCCCGCTGGTGTCACCGGAGTAAAGGCTGGCGGCCAGGCCGGCGAAACCAGCGGCGAGGATGACCGCACCGGCTGGGGCGGCCAGCGTCCGTACCCGGGCTGGGAGCCGGCCCAGAGCCGGTCCGGGGATGCCGAACGCCGCCACCCACGACACCAGCGCCAGCCCCGAGTAGGCGGCGCTGCGGCCGAGCCCCTGCATATTGGCCACCGCGATGTCGACGTTGGCCAGGAACATCGCCCCCAGCAAGGCGGCTAGCGCCCGGCGCTGGCTGGCTGCCGCGACGCGGCCCGCACCTGAGCGGCCAGCCAGAAGGGCCGCGCCTGAGTGGGCAGCCGGGGAGGCGGGGATCTCGGTCCTTACGTCGTGGCTCATCAGGCACCTTCCGCTGGGGCGCGGTTGATACCTAGGCAGACGTGCAAGGCCGCGAAAACGTGAGACGCGCCCTCAACGGCCGAAAACGATGCCGCGGCCCGAAGGCATCGGCCTCCGGGCCGCACGCCGGGCGCCGGCGGTACGTACCGCGCGGACGAAGTTGCGGATGATGTCGTCGCCGTAGGGGGTGAGGATCGATTCGGGATGGAACTGCAGGCCCTCGGCCGGATGCTGGGTGTGGCGCAGTCCCATGGGGATTGCGCCGGGACCGCGGGCGGTGATCAGCAGACCGGGCGGCAAGGAGCGCTCGTCGACGATCAGGGAGTGGTAGCGCGCGGCGGGGAAGCGCCGGGGCAGGCCGGCCAGGAGGCCGCCGCCGTCGTGGGTGATCAGTGCCGCCTGGCCGTGGACGGGCTGGGGCGCCGCGGCGATCCGGGCGCCGTAGGCCGCCGCGATGGCCTGATGGCCGAGGCAGATGCCGAGCAGTGGGGTCGTGGCCGCGCAGGCCCGGACGATGTCGACGCTGACGCCCGCGTCGGCGGGGGTTCCCGGGCCGGGTGAGATGACGATGCCGTCCGGGCCGGCCTCGAAGATGTCGCGCGCGCCGACCTCGTCGTTGCGGACCACCTCGACCCGGCCGCCGTGGCTGAGCAGCAGGTGGACCAGGTTGTAGGTGAACGAGTCGTAGTTGTCGACTACGACGATCGCGGGCTGGGACCGCGCCACGCGACCGGGCCGGGCTGGCCTCCGGCTGCGCTGGGACACCGCCACTCCTTCTGGTACGCGGCCGCTGGCCGCCCGGGCGCTGGACAGTGACCGCGTGCTGGCCAGCGAAGGGGTGCTGGCCAGGGCACGGGTACCGGACGGTCGCTGGGCTAGCGCGGCCTGAAGACGCCCGGTGACCGGCCCCGCTGCCCAGGCCGCAGTGCTACCGGCGAGGGACCGGACGGCGACGACGCCCTGGACCGAATTGGTGACGAACACCTCGCTGGCCTCCAGCAGCCGGGGCCCGCTGACCGGCGTTTCCCTGACGGGGATGCCGTCACACTCCGCGAGCCGCAGCACCGCTGCTCTGGTCACCCCGGGCAGCAGCCTGCCGTCCGCGGGCGGACTGTGCAGGACGCCGTCGATCACCGCGAAGACGTTGGCCCGGTCGGTCTCCAGAACCTCGCCGTTGTCGTCCTGGATCAGGAGTTGCTCATCCGGACCAAGACCGGCCGCGCCGCCGCCCAGACCGGCCGCGCCGGCGAGACCAGCCGCGCTGGTGCCGAGACCAGCCGCACCGGCCAGGCGGGCCAGCAGGCGGCGGTCCCGCCACTTATGCGCGCCGAGACCACCAGGGATGGTGACCGGGTGAAGAGCCACCGTCTCCGGCGCGGGCCCGGCCGGTACCACCTCGACGGTGACCTGCAGCGGGCCGCCGACCGGCCGGGCCGCGATCCGGAGCCGGCCGCTCGGCCTCCCGGCGAGACAACCGCCCAGCTCGCCGGGCAGGCTGGCCGGGAGATGCTTGCCGAACAGCTGCCAGGTGCTGGCGTCCAGGCGCGCGAGGTGCTTGTCCAGGTCATGGCCGTGCCCGTCAGCGACACGGAGTGAGGTGAACGCGCCGAGCGCGGGCCGCGGCCGCAGTGAGGACGGGATGATCGCCGGGCCGGACGCCAGCCCCGCCGGGCCGGACGCCGGCCTCGCGCTCTCCCCGAGGAGCGTGGCGTCCAGCGCCTCGAGCAGCGGGGTGGCTTTCACCAGGCACTCGCCGTATTCACTGGCAGCGTCTGAGCGGGCGGTGATCCCGCCCCCGCTGCCCAGCCATACCCGGTCGCCAGCGAACTCGAAGGTGCGGATCGCGACGTTCAGCTCCAGGCCGGCCACCGGGCTGCGGTAACCGATCGCCCCGGTGTAGACCTCCCGCGGCGTCGCCTCGAGCTCGTGGATGATCTCCAGGGCCCGGATCTTCGGGGCGCCGGTGACCGACCCAGGCGGGAACGCCGCGGCGATCAGCTGCCCATCACCTGCGCCGGGCCGCAACCTGCCACACACGTCCGAGACCAGATGCCACACGCCCGGATGGGCTTCCGCGCGCAGCAGCGCGGGGGCCCGCACGCTGCCCGCTACGCAGACCCGGCTGAGATCGTTGCGCATCAGGTCGACGATCATCACGTTCTCCGCCCGGTCCTTGGCGGAACGTTCCAGCCGCTCCCGCTCCCGCCGTGCGCCCGGCTCATCCGCGGGCCGGGACCGGGTGCCCTTGATCGGCCGCGACCACACGGTGGTGCCGGTGCGGCGCAGGAACAGCTCGGGCGACAGGCTGGCCACGGCGCCGTCCGGGGTCCGCAGGAACGCGGCATACGGCGGGTTCAGCCGGGTGACCGCGCGGCAGAACGCGTCGAGCGGATCCCCGGCGAATTCCGCCTCCAGCCGCAAGCAGATGTTGGCCTGGAAAATGTCACCGCGACGGATGTAGCTGATCGCCTGGCGGACCGCTGAACGGTGCTCGTCCGCCGACGGGATCAGCTGGAAGCCGCCGCACGAATAAGCCCGCGGCTGACGGCCGGCCGCCTCCCCGCGCCGCGACAGCTCACGGAACCGCTCCTCGAGCGCCTCACCGCGCCCCGGCGTCCAAAGCATCTCGAACGCCCACCGGCCGGTGTCACGGTCCCGCCGCAGCACATGGTCGTAGTAGCCGAAAAACGACCCGGCGAGCCGGCGGGGCTCACCAGGAGCCGGGGGAACCGGCAGGAACTTCTCGGCCAGGCCGAACCCCAGATACCCGATCCAGCCCCCGCCGAAGCCCACCCTGGCCGGCGGGCCGGCCAGGCCTGCCGGCGGCGCATCCAGCCCGTCCCCCGGCGCACCGAGCACGACCGCTGTCGCGCCGGGCACATCCCCCGGCGTGCCGATCACGTCCTCCGCTGCGCCGGGAGCAGCGCACACCCGCACCGGATCCGAGGCCACGATGTCGCTGCCGCCGGCCCAGTCCCCCAGCAGCGCCACCGGGTGCGGGTCGGCCCGCACCAGCCGCAGCACCTCGGCCGCGCCCAGCTCCCAGTCCAGGGCCCGGCGGATCATCCGGAACGGCGGCTCAGACGGCATGTCCCCAGTCTCAGGTCAAAACGATGGAACGGAGGTCATCTCACGCGTTCCGCCGGTACCCGCCGGGTTATGTCATCATCCGCGACTCGGCGTAATCAGGAGCCTGCGCGCCGGGCCCGGCGCCACCTCCTGCGGATGAGGTCGATGAGCACCACGGCCGCGGCCGCCGCGGCTTCGATAACCACGGTATGCCGCAGGCTCGGCAGGTTCACGGAGTCGAACATCGAGGTCAGCCCGAGATCCATGGGCCGGGCGTTGATGACCTCCAGTCCATGTGCTCCACGGACACGGACGACGACCTCACCGTGCGGCCCCTGGGCGAGACGGCTGGCCGCCACCCGCAGGTCATGCCCGTGGAGCGGGCCGCTGGCCGAGGGAGGGCAGGGCGACCCGGGAGATCAGGATGCCGGAGGCCACGCAGAACGTCATGGCGACCAGCAGCGCCAGGTTGACCAGCCAGATGACCTTGTCGTGGCCGCGTGGGCTGAGCAGCTTCCGAGTCGTGCGGATGACCCAGTCCCAGTGCAGGGTCACGTGCAGCAGCAGGGCGGCGCCCAGCCCGAGCGGGGATGGCGCGCCATGGCTGGGGACCCACACGCGTGGTGGGCCTGCATCTACCGGACTGCTATGAGTGCTATAGTTCTGTCTAGTCAGACTAGACTTTAGGGAGGGTTCATGGCGTGGCAGGTTCAGGACGCCAAGCAGCGCTTCAGCGAACTCCTCCGTTCCGCGCACGCCGAGGGGCCGCAGATCATCACGCGACATGGCCAGGAGGTGGCCGTGGTTATTGATATCGCCGACTATTGGCATCTCAAGGGTGACGTCACGGATTTCAAGGATTATCTGCGAGCGGGTCCCGGTTTTGACGAAGTCGAACTCAGCAGGACCACCGAGGGCCCACGGGAGATCGACTGGACGAACGACGCATGATGTATCTGCTCGACACCACTGTGGTCTCCGAACTCCGCAAACCGGACCCTGATCCACACGTTCTGGCCTGGTACAGCACCGTCACCTCGGCTGAGATCTTCATCAGTGCGCTCACCATTGGCGAGATCCGGCTGGGAATCGAACAGCTGCGCCGCAAGGACGCGGCCCAGGCGGACCTCCTGGAGCAGTGGCTCCGCGGCCTGCACGCCGGTTACGGAGACCACATCATCGATGTGGACGCCGCGGCCGCCGAGGAATGGGGTCGGCTCAGCGTGCCCGACCCGCTTCCCGTCATCGACGGGCTGCTCGCCGCCTCAGCCAAGATCCGTGGCTGGACCCTGGTCACCCGGAACACCGCAGACGTGGTCCGCAGCGGTGTGGCGCTGCTCGACCCCTTCCAACCTGCGGCCCGCTAGCTCCGCCGGGATCAGTCGGCGAACCGATGACGACCTCAGTCGGCGAACAGGTGACGGAAATAGGAGTCCGGCTCGGTCAGGAAGCGGCGCCAGGCGCTGACGAGGTAGAGATCTTCCCACCGGGAACTGCGGATGCCCCAGTCCCCCAGTTCCAGGATGGCCGCGCCGGGGACGGCGGCGATGAGGGGCGAGTGGGTGGCCACGATGGCCTGGGATCCTTCCCGGGCCAGATCGTGCAGGAGCGCGGCCAGCCCGAGGGACGCCGTGAACGACAGCGGCGCGTCAGGCTCGTCCATCAGGTAGAAGCCGGGCTGATTCACCCGGGTGCGCAGAAGCTCCAGGAAACCCTCGCCGTGGCTCAGCTGATGGAATCGCTCCGGGCGCCGGGGGTTCGGGTGGTCTTCCAGGTAGCTGTACAGGCTGTGCGTGGTGTCGGCGCGCAGGAAGTAGGACCAGCGGGGCCGGCCGGGGCCGCGCTCGACAATCAGGCCTGGGCCCATCCCCGGCGGCTGGGTGTCCCGGGTCTGGAACAGCTCAGCCTGGGCGGAGCCGCCCGCGGGATTCAGCCCGTACGCCCGGGCCAGCATCTCCACGATGGTGGACTTCCCGGAGCCGTTCTCGCCGACCAGCACGGTCAGGCCCGCCGGGAACTCCAGCCCCTCGCAGAGCAGGTGCTCCACCGCCGGCACCGTCGCAGGCCACCTTGTGGTGTCGACGGGCAGGGCCGGATCGTGGCGGACCAGGCGGACCGCGCGGCCATCCCCCACCCACCCCTGGTCACGGCCGCTGCCCACCCGTCCATCATGCCGCGCGCCGCAGACAACCCGTCCATGTCGCGTCCCTCAGACAACCCGTCGCGGGCGATGAGTCCGACGCCCGACGGCCGTCTTCACCAGGGGTAAAGAGGACGAAGGAAGGAGATCCTGCGATGAACGACCGAGTGCGGATCGAGCTGCGTGCGGCCCGGCCTTACGCGGGAATCCCAGTGCGCGTCACCATGGATGGCCTCTCGGGCGCGGTGGATAAGGCCTTTCCCGAGCTGTTCGGCTGGCTGGCCGCGCAGGACATCGCGGCCGCCGGGGCGCCGTTCATCCGCTACCTCGTCATCGACATGGCGGCGGAACTCCAGATCGAACTCGCCGTGCCGGTCAGCGTGGACATCAGCGGTAGTGAGCGCATCCAGCCCGGCGTCCTGCCCGCCGGCCGGTATGTGACTCTGCGGCACACCGGCCCCTATGACGGTCTCGTCGCCAGCAACGCCGCCCTGCAGCAGTGGGCCCAGCAGCAAGGAATCACCTTCGACAGCTGGGACACCCCAGCCGGCTCGGTGTGGCGTGGCCGGGCCGAGCATTACCTCACCAACCCCGCGGCCGAACCCGACCCCGCGAAGTGGGAGGTCGACGTCGCCTACCTGGCCCTCTGAGCCTGAGCCCGGCCGCCGCCCGGGCAGCAGCCTCAGGGCAACAGCAGCTCCGTGCGGTATTGCGGGGCCAGCGCCTGGGACTTCGCAATGAAGGCCGCCTGAGCCGCCTGGTCAAGCTCGGGCGGGGGCTCGGTCCGGGTGGCGACCGGCTGCCCGACCTCGAGAAAGAACTGCTCCTGCCCGGACGGCGAGCACAGGCACAGCAGCCGCGCGGGCCGGCCGGAGGCGTTGGTGAAGGCGTGCGGGGCGTTGGCCGGCACGTTGACCGTCTCGCCGGCCCGGGCGACCATGCGTTCGCCGCGGAAGGTGAGTTCCACCTCGCCGTCGAGCACGGTGAACATTTCCTCGAAGTCGTGGCGGTGCGGAGGGGGTCCGCCGCCGGGAGGAACGTGCATGTCGATGAGGGTGTACCGGCCAGCGGTCTGGTCGCCGGTCAGCAGGATCGTGTAGGTATCGCCCACCAGGCCCAGGTGCGTGAGCGCCTGGTCCTCGTCCGGGCGGGCCACGGCCAGCGCCCGCCGCGGGTCGTCCGGCGGGATCGCCGGGGGCGGTGCGGTATCCGGGCTGTCGGTCATCGCGTTACTCCTGGTTCCTGGCTGGCCGTACAAGCCACACTATCCACACGGCGGTCAACGCTGCCGGCGTCATCGAGACGGCCTTCTCGCTGGTCCAGGCCGACGGCGGAGGACGGGCCGGTACCAGATGTCGCCGATAATCGCATCCATGACGCCTCTCGACGTGACCAAGCCAAACATCGCGCGCATGTACGACTACTGGCTCGGCGGCAAGGACAACTTCGAGGCCGACCGGGAAGCGGCCGAGGCGATCCGGCGACAGCGGCCTAACATCGCCGAGCAGGCGCTGGACAACAAGAAGTTCCAGACCCGGGCCATCAGCTACGTGGCCGGGCAGGGAGTGCGGCAGTTCCTGGACGCCGAGACAGCCCAGGGTGTGGTGGCCAGATTCGCCCGGGCCCTGGCCCCCGGTTCCTACCTGATCATCTCCATCGGGTGGGCTAAAGGGCAGGATGGCCAGGACTTCGCCAGCACCTATAACGCCCAGGATGGGTCCCGGGTCTACGCCCATTCCCGGGACGACATCACGGCCATGTTCGACGGCACGGATCTGGTGTCACCGGGGATCGTGGACTGCGCGACCTGGCGGGTGGACCCGGCACCCGCCGGGCCGGCCGACCAGACCTCGATGATCCTGGGCGCCGTGGCCCGCCGCCCCTGAACCGGTTATCTGGCGCTCGCCCGGCCGTCTTAATCAGGAGACCCCACCCCGGAAGTCTTACTCATGAGACGCCGACCCCAGGAAGAGGTAGCGCGATGACGAGGCCAGTGACCACCCTGGACCAGCGATTCAGCGATCCGGCCGCGGCCGCGATCAGCTGGGACGAGACCAGCAAGGCCCTCGAGAGCGCCGGGCTGTTCTGGATCTCCACGGTCAGGGCCGACGGCCGCCCGCATGTCACGCCGCTCGTGGCCGTCTGGGCCGACAGCGTCCTGTACTTCTGCACCGGCGAGGCCGAGCAGAAGGCCATCAACCTGAGTGCTAACCCGCACGTGGTCCTGACCACCGGATGCAACGGCTGGGAGGCAGGACTCGACGTCATGGTCGAGGGAGATGCCGTCCAGGTCAGCGACGAGGACGCCCTCAAGCGGCTGGCCGCAGCGTGGGCGACGAAGTGGGACGGCCGGTGGCACTTCGAGGTCCGGGACGGCTCCTTCCGCAACCCCGGCAGCGAGTCGCCGGTCCCGGTGTTCGCGGTCGCCCCGGCCAAGATCCTGGCCTTCACCAAGGGCACATTCAGCCACACGCGGCATGTGTTCTGAGACCCGGGTCCGAGATTCCCGCCCGGCATGACATCCTCCCCTTGGGTACACCCCCGTTAAGGGGGATGCTGTTGGTACGCCGGATGTGGAGGGAGTACCGGGGATGATCCGTTACCGTGGCGCGGTCGCCGGAGGGGCCAGCCTGGCCCTGATCCTGGGGGCCGTCACGGCCGCCGACGCCGCTCCCACCCTCGCGGCGACCCAGGCCGGCGGCGTCTGCACGGCTGGCGCCCATACCCTGTCCCCGCCGGGCGCCCGGCTGTACCCGGAGACCGGCAACGGCGGCTACACCAGCGTGCACACCGATGTGGGCCTGGTCTACGACGCCGCCAGCAACCACTTCCTGCCCGGCAACCACGTCACGCTGACTGACCGGGCTACCCAGTGCCTGACCAACTTCAGCCTGGACTTCGAGCGCCGGTCGGTGAACAAGACGGACGGCCCGGACATGACCGTCACCTCGGTCCGGGTGAACGGCCGGCCCGCGTCGTTCACGTTCGTCCAGCCGACCTACCCGGGCGACCCGCACGGGCAGAACGACCCCGACCCCCGCGCGCACCAGGCATCCGAGGTCAACCCGGTCGGCGGGCCGGCCCACAACCCGCTCCCGCCGGCCTGCACCCCCGAGCTGACCTCCACCAACCCGGCCACGAAGGAATCCGGGAACGGCACCCCGTGCCCGGCCAACAAACTGGTCATCACCCCGTCCGCGCCGATCAGCAACGGCGCCACGTTCCGGGTGACGGTGGCCTACACCGGGCGGCCCGGCGTGCACAACGACGGGGACGGCACCACCGAGGGATGGTTCCGGTCTAACCAGCCCCAGGGTGACGGCGGCTTCGTGACCACCGAGCCGGTCGGCACCGAGGACTGGATGCCGCTCAACGACTACCCGACCGCCAAGCCCACCTACGACTTCTACGACACCGTCGCTGCGGGCAAGACCGTGCTGGCCAACGGCGTCCTGGAGGGAACTCGCCGGCACCCCGCGAACGCCCAGTTCCCCCACGGCTCGGTGACCTGGCACTGGCACTCGGCCGCCACGGTCGCCAGCTACCTGGTCGAGGACAGCATCGGCAGCTACGACCTGACCAAGCGCACCGTGCGCGGAATGACGTTCTACCAGGCCCAGGCCAGCTCGCTGAGCGCGGCGCGAAAGGCCAAGAACCGCGTGATCATGAACATGCAGCCGGACATCACCCGGTTCGAGAGCATGTTCAGCGGGCCGTTCCCGTTTTCCTCGGACGGGGTGGTCGTCGGCCGGCCGTCCGCCTCCTTCGAGGAGGAGATGCAGACGATGATCACCTTCGCGGGCGGGGAGATCGACACCGACACCCTCTACCACGAGAACATGCACCAGTGGTGGGGAGACCACGTCACCGAGCACGGCTACACCATGACGTTCTACAAGGAGGGGCTGGCCACCCTGGCCGAGTTCCTGTTCGCGGCGCGGAAGGCCCAGGGCCAGGCCGGCGGCCCGGGCACCGCGGCCGGCCGGCGCGCCTTCCAGCGTAGCCTGGACGCCACGTTCGCCAGCATCTACGCGAGCAAGGACGGCTTCTGGGGGGTGGCACCGTCCAACCCGACGGCGTGGGGACTGTTCAGCGGCTCCTCCACCTACGATCGCCCGGGCATCGCCTACATCGCGCTGCGGCAGATCCTCGGGCACGCGAACTTCACCCGGGCGCTGGAGCAGATCCAGCGTCAGTACGGCGGGGCCTCGATCACCGAGGCCCAGCTGGAGGCGGCCTTCGGCCGGTGGCTGCCGACCCGGAGCGCCGCCTGCCGCCAGCGGCTGGGCCAGTTCTTCACCCAGTGGTTCGACACCACGTACCCGCCTGGCGGCGGGAGCGCCCGGCCGCACATCACCGGCCCCGGGCTGGCCGGCCCCGGCTTCTACACCAGCGGCTGCACACGCTCGTAGCCAGCCCGCGGTTCCGGCCGTGAGGTGGTTACGGCCGGAACCGTAAGCACGCCCGCGCCCGGCCGTAAGTACCCGTCGGCCCCCGCCGCTAGCAGGCCAGCGCGGCGGCCGGGCCGGCCTGCGGCGATTCATCTCGGAACGGTCTTGGATACCCCTTGACCTACCCATTTCCTGAAGTTACGTTACGGGATGAATTAAGGCTTGTATCAAGCCCTGACAACGGTCGGCGCTGATCCGTGTCATTCGACCGGGCTTTCCGGCAACGGCTGCTCAGCGGCGGCCCCCAATGGCTCTTCACAGGCAGGAGTAGCCCATGAGCCCAACGAACGTGCTCCGGTGGTCGGCATGGCGGCGGATCTTGATCCTCGGGATGGTGATGACACTGGCGGCCGCTTTAGCGCTCGTCGCCGGGCCGCCGGGCCGGGCCGCTGCCGCGTCGACCCTGCTCTCCCAGGGTCAGCCCGCCACCGCCTCGTCCACGGAGAACGCCGGCACACCGGCGGCCGACGCGGTGGACGGCAACACCGGCACCCGCTGGTCCAGCGCCTTCTCCGACCCGCAGTGGCTGCAGGTCGACCTGGGCGCGAACGCCTCGATCACCCAGGTCGTCCTGCAGTGGGAAGCGGCGTACGCCACGGCGTTCCAGATCCAGACCTCCACTGACGGCACGAACTGGACCACGATCTACTCCACGACCACCGGCACCGGCGGCACGCAGACCCTCAACGTGACCGGCACCGGACGGTATGTCCGCATGTACGGCACGGCCCGCGCCACCCAGTACGGCTATTCGCTGTGGGAGTTCCAGGTCTACGGCAGCCTGGGCAGCGGCAGCACCTGCGGCACCACGGACGCCGCCCTCAACCAGCCCGCCACCGCTTCCTCGACCGAGAACGCCGGCACGCCCGCGGCCGACGCGGTCGACGGCAACCTCAGCACCCGGTGGTCCAGCGCCTTCAGCGATCCCCAGTGGCTGCAGGTGGACCTCGGGTCCAGCAAGACGATCTGCGGGGTGACGCTGAACTGGGAGACCGCCTACGGGAAGGCGTTCTCGATCCAGACGTCGCCCGACGGCACGAACTGGACCACGATCTACTCCACGACCACCGGTACCGGCGGCGTCCAGGCCCTCACCGTGTCGGGCACCGGCCGGTACGTCCGCATGTACGGCACGGCCCGCGCCACCCAGTACGGCTACTCGCTGTGGGAATTCGACGTGTACACGACGGGCAGCGGCGGCGGCACCGGTAACACCGTGACGGTGACCAACCCCGGCAGCCAGAGTTCCACCGTCGGCACCGCGGCCAGCCTGCAGGTCCACGCGACCGACTCCGCGTCAGGCCAGACGCTGACCTACAGCGCCAGCGGGCTTCCCGCCGGGCTCTCCATCAACTCCTCCTCCGGCCTCATCTCGGGCACGCCGACGACGGCCGCCACCACGAGCGCCACCGTGACCGCCACCGACACCACGGGGGCGGCCGGGACCGCCACCTTCAGCTGGACCGTAACCACCGGCGGCGGTGGCGGCGCATGCCCAGCCCAGTCGAACACCCCGAACTTCGGCCCGAACGTGGACATCTTCGATCCCAGCATGTCCAGCGCGTCCATCCAGTCCACGCTGGACTCGGTGTTCAACACGCAGAAGCTGAACCAGTTCGGCACGCAGCGCTACGCCCTGCTGTTCAAGCCGGGTACCTACAGCGCCGAGGCCAACATCGGCTACTACACGTCGATCCAGGGCCTCGGCCTGAACCCCGGCGACGTCACCATCAACGGCGACGTCACGGTGGACTCGTTCGACGGCACCGGCAACGCCACCCAGAACTTCTGGCGGTCGGCGGAGAACATGGCCATCAACCCGTCCGCCGGGTCGGACCGCTGGGCCGTGGCCCAGGCGGGCCCCTTCCGCCGGATGGACGTCCACGGCGGCCTGGAGCTCTACCCAGCCAGTTACGGCTACGCCAGCGGCGGCTACATCGCCGACACCAAGGTCTCCGGCCAGGCCTCCTCGGTGTCCCAGCAGCAGTGGTACTCCCGGGACAGCAACTTCGGCAGCTGGTCCGGCTCGGTCTGGAACATGGTGTTCTCGGGCGTGAACGGCGCCCCCGCGCAGAGCTTCCCGACCCCGCCGATGACCACCCTCGGCACCACCCCGGTCTCCCGGGATGTGCCGTACCTGTACATCGACTCGAGCGGTAACTACCACGTGTTCGAGCCGTCACTGCGGACCAACGCATCCGGGCCCAGCTGGGCCAACGGCCCGACGCCGGGCACCTCGGTGCCGATGAGCCAGTTCTTCGTCGCGACCCCGTCGATGACCGCGGCCACCATCAACACGGCGCTGTCGCAGGGCTGCAATCTGCTCTTCACCCCGGGCGTCTACAACCTGAACCAGACGCTCAACGTCACCCACGCCAACACGACCATTCTCGGCCTCGGCTTCCCCACGCTGATCCCGCAGAACGGCGTGAACACCATGCAGGTCGCGGACGTCGACGGCGTCCGGATCGATGGCCTGCTGTTCGACGCGGGCACGACCAACTCGGCGGCGCTGCTGACCGTCGGCACGGCCGGCTCGACGGCGAGCCACGCCAGCAACCCCATCTCGGTCCAGGACACGTTCTTCCGGATCGGCGGGGACATCGCGGGCCAGGCCACGGCCAGCCTGGTCGTGAACGCCAACGACACCATCGTGGACGACATCTGGGCCTGGCGCGCTGACCATGGCAACTCAGGCACGGTCGGCTGGACGACCAATACCGCGGCCAACGGAATGGTCGTCAACGGCAACAACGTCGAGGCGACCGGCCTGTTCGTCGAGCACTACCAGAAGACCGAGGTGGTCTGGAATGGCCAGAACGGAAAGGTGATCTTCTTCCAGAATGAGATGCCGTACGACCCGCCGAACCAGGCGGCCTGGATGAACGGCAGCTCGAACGGTTATCCCGCGATCGCCGTGGCCAGCAACGTCACCTCGTTCGGCGCCTGGGGTCTCGGCAGCTACTGCTACTTCAACGTCAATCCGGCCGTCAACTCGGCCATGGCGTTCCAGTCGCCGACCGGTTCCGGGATCGCCTGGCATGACCTGCTCACGGTCTCGCTCGGGAACGTCGGCACGATCAGCCACGTGATCAACACGACCGGGGCGGTCACGCCGACCAACACCACGCCGAGCACCGTGACCAGCTTCCCCTAACCATCCCTCCCAACGCGCCGCCGGCCGGTCCCGCCCCCTCCCGGGGCCGGCCGGCGGCCGCCTTTTCCGGACCTGCTCCCGCTCTTGACGCTCATCCACGCCGGGACTACTCTCCCGAATCAAATAGGAAACTTTCCTATTTGTATTTGTGAGTGGTGTGGGCCGCCGCGCCCGGCGCGGCACGAGGCAAAGGATCCGCGCATGAGACGACGCTTCCCCCTCCGGGCGGTCCTGACCGCCGCCGCGACGGCGCTGGTCACGGCGGCCGCCCTGGGCGCCACGGCCACGACGGCCGGTGCCACGACGGCCAGGGCCAGTACCTGGCCGGGCAGCGGGGCCCTGCCCGCGCACGTGTTCTCCCCGTACTTCGAGACCTACGACACCACCGACGGCGGCCTGGCCGCCCTGTCCCAGGCGTCCGGGGCCCGGTACCTGGCCCTGGCCTTCCTCCAGACCGCGACACCCGGCTCATGCACGGCGTACTGGAACGGCGACGCCACGCAGCCCATCTCCGCCTCGTCCTACGGCCCGGACATCGCCGCCATCCAGGCCCGGGGCGGCAACGTCATCCCGTCGTTCGGCGGCTATGCGGCGGACACCACCGGCACCGAGCTGGCCGACAGCTGCACCAGCGTCCCCGCGATCGCCCGGGTCTTCGAGCAGCTGATCACCACGTACCACGTACCCCGGATCGACCTGGACGTGGAGGCGGACTCGCTCACCAACACCGCGGGCATCAACCGCCGCAACGAGGCGATCGCGCAGACTGAGGCCTGGGCCGCGGCGCACCACCGCAGCATCCAGTTCTCCTACACGCTGCCCACGTTCGCGACCGGGCTGACCCCCGCAGGGCTGGCGGTCCTGCAGAACGCGGTCGCCGACGGCGCCCGGGTCAGCGTGGTCAACATCATGACCTTCGACTACTACTACGGCACCGTCCAGGAGATGGCGACCGACACCGAGACCGCCGGAGCGGGCCTGGTCAGCCAGCTCCAGACGCTGTACCCGGGCGCCAGCCCGGCGCGGCTGTGGCACATGGTCGGCGTCACCGAGATGCCCGGCATCGACGACTTCGGCCCGGACGAGACTTTCACCCAGGCCGACGCGGTCACCGTGGAGCACTGGGCGCGCAGCCACGGGCTCGCCGAGCTGTCCTTCTGGGCGCTGCAGCGCGACAACGGCGGCTGCCCGGGCACCAAGGGCGCGGGCAACTGCTCCGGCCTGACCCAGCCGGCCTGGTACTTCAGCCACGCCTTCGAGCCCTTCACCCGGCGGTAACCCCGGCTGAGGCCGCCCGTTCGCCGTGGCAGCATGGGGACCAGCCCCGCTGACTCACGGCGGACGGGCGGACGGAGGACCTGGGTGCCGGCGGACTACGCGAAGATCCGCGACGAGAACATCGCCCGCTACGGCTGGGACACCGCGGTGCTGGATCTTCTCGGGCATCTGTACAGCGAGCGGACCCACTTCATCTTCGAGCTGATCCAGAACGCCGAGGACGCGGGCGCGACCGCGCTGGCTTTCGAGCTGTTCGCCGACCGGCTGGAGGTCCGGCACGACGGCCGGCCGTTCACCGAGGCTGACGTGCGCGGCGTCTGCGGCGTCGCCCAGAGCGGGAAGTCCGGGGACCTCACGAAGATCGGCCAGTTCGGCATCGGCTTCAAGTCGGTGTACGCGTACACCGCCACCCCGCGCGTGCACAGTGGCGCCGAGCACTTCCAGATCGACCACTACGTCCGGCCGTCCCCGGCGAAGCCGGCGGAGAACTCAGCGGAGCCGGCGGGGAACCTGGCGAAGGACTCTCCGGACACCCTGTTCATCTTCCCGTTCGACCACGACACCGTGCCCGCGGCCACCGCCGCCGGGGAAATCTCCGCGGCCCTGAACCGGATCGAGCCCGCGACCCTGCTGTTCCTGCGGAACATCACCCGGCTGCGGGCCCACGGCGTCCAGATCACCGACACGGTCATCGAGCGGCGGACGCGGCCGCTCATCCCCGCATCTGCGGCCCTGGCGGGCCGGCACATCACGCTCACCCGCCGCCGCGGCCAGGACCAGCAGGCCGCACCCGTCGAGGACTGGTTCGTCTGGGACCGCCCGCTGGATGACCTCGGGCACGCCGGCCAGCGGGTCGAACTCGCGTTCCGGGCCGACACCGCGCACGGCGCGCCCCGGCTCGTGCCCCGGGACGGCTCCCCGCTGGTGGTGTTCTTCCCGACGCAGAAGGAGACCTTCCTCGGCTTCCTGATCCAGGGCCCGTACCGGACCACCCCGGCCCGCGACAACGTTCCCGGTGATGACCCCGCCAACCAGGCCCTGGTGGGCGCGACCGCCGCCCTCCTCGTATGCGTGATGCGGGAACTTCGGACCAGCGGGCTGCTCACCGGTGAGGTCCTGGCGGCGCTGCCCCTGGACCCGGCGCGGTTCGCGCCGGGCTCGATGCTGCGCCCGCTCTTCGACGCCGTGCGCACGGCCCTGACCGAGGAAGACCTCATCCCTGCCGCCGGCGGCGGCTACGCCGCGGCGCGGAACCTGAAGCTGGCCAGCCCGGCGGATCTGGGCGAACTGCTGAGCCCCCGCCAGCTCGGGGCGCTGTTCCAGACGGATCACCCGCTCGCCTTCGCCCGGCTTCCCCGCAACGAAAACCAGTCCCCCGTACTGGCCCGCTACCTGCGTGAGGAGATCGGCGTCGGGGAGGTCACCCCCGCCGACCTGCTCGCGAGGGCCACGAGCGGGTTCCTCGAGGCGCAGCCCGACGAGTGGATCACGCGCTTCTACGGGTTCTTGTACTCCGATCCCGCCCTGTGGCGGGAGCCGGGGAACCCCGGGGAGCCGGCGGCCCCGGCCCGCACCCGGCCGATCATCCGGCTCGAGGACGGCCGGCAGGTCGCGGCGTTCGACTCGGCCGGCCGCCCCGCGGCTTACCTGCCCGCCGACTACGAACCGGGGCCGGCCGGGACCGGCTTCCCCACCGTGCGGCGCGCGGTGGCGGACGCCCCGGTGGCCCGGGCGTTCCTGGAGGCGCTGAAGTTCACCGAGCCGGACATCGTGACCGAGGTGCTGGAGATCATCCTGCCCCGGTACGCCCGGGTTGGGGCGGACAGCGGGGAGGATGGAGACGGCCCGCTGGCCGTGGCGGCCCTCGACCCGGCCCAGCACGCCGCGGACCTCGAATGCATTATGCGGGCCCTGGACGAGGCGGACGCGGCGCGGCGCCAGCGGCTCCTGGAGCAGTTGCAGCAGACCGCGTTCCTCATCGCGGAGAACGCCGCCACCGGCGAGCAGCGGCTGCGGCCGCCCCCGGCGCTCTACCAGCGCAGCCGGGACCTGGAGATCTACCTCGACGGGAACCCGGACGCCTGGTTCGCCGGGGATACCTACGGGCCGTGGCTGGCCCAGCTCCGCGGCATGGGGGTCCGCGACCAGGTGCAGGTGCAGGCGCGGGCGCCAGGTCCGCTCGGGCACGTCCTCCTGGTCGCCGGGTTCGCCCGGCACGAGCGGGGCCTGGACGGCTTCGACCCGGAGGCCCGGATCTTCGGGCTGGAGTTCGCGCTCCAGCACACCGGGCCCGCCCGGGCCGAGTACGTGTGGAACGTCCTGCTGGCGCCGAACCGCCGGCTGGTCGGCGGGGTGGTGGAGAAGTCCGTTCGCGAGCAGTTCGCCGACTCCCGCACGGAGAACGTCCAGTCATCGATCGGCCTGGCCGCGGCGGGCGAAGCCTGGCTCCCCGGTCCGGACGGGAACTTCCACCAGCCCGCCGACCTGTCGCTCGATGACCTGCCGCCGACGTTCGCCCGGGATGAGGGGCTGGCCCAGGCGCTGGGCATGAGCCAGCCGGTCGTGTCGCAGGCCAGCCGCAGGCTCGGCATCCCGGTCGAGGTCCTGTGGGGGCTGAGCGCGCACCCGGACCTGGTCGCGGGGATCGAGCGTGAGCTCAAGCTCCGGTCCGCCGGGCGCAATCCCCGCGGCGACGGCCCGCCGCCGGCCCAGCGGTAAGACCGCCCGGCGGGCTCAGCGCAGCACCTCGACCAGCAGCACCCAGGCGTTGATGGCGGCGATGACGATGGCGAGCACGAACGAGACGGGCAGCCAGTAGAGGCCGCCGCCGTGGCCCGTGGCCAGGGTCACCCCGCTGAGCAGCAGGGTCACGGTCAGGCCGGCCGCGGTGACCAGCCGCAGCACCAGCGGCAAGCCGATGGCCGCCTGCTGGCGGCTGGCCAGCAGCGCCCGGACCGGTGAGGTAGCGCTGCCCAGCCCGGCCAGGAGGATGAACGTGGACAGCGCCCAGCGCGGGATACCGGGGGTCAGCCCGACCAGGCTGATGACCAGCACGATCAGCAAGGCGGCCAGCGCCTCGAGGGCCCGGCCGGTCAGGAAGTTCTGGCCGTCGCGCTTCTCGGTGTTCAGCACGGTCCTGATGTTGACGCTGAGCCCGACGAAGATCAGCCCGCTGAGCGCCGCGGTGGCCCCGGCGGCGGCGAGGAAAAAAGCACCCCATGCTCCGGGGCTGTACCCGTCGATCATGGGCTCAGGGTATTGCGTGCGGTCACCCGCTAGGTGAAGTTTGTCCCATGCCAACACCAACTGAGAGATTCCTGGTCACCGGCGCCGCCGGCTGCATCGGCGCGTGGGCCGTGCGGCTGCTGCTCGACGAGGGCGTGCCGGTCGTGGCCACCGACCTGAGCCCCGACCTGCGCCGTTTCCGGCTCATCTCCCAGGGACTGACCGACGACGGGCTCGAATTCGCCGAACTCGACGTGACCAGCGGCCGCGATGTGGCCGCCCTGGTGGCCGACCGCGGCATCACCCACCTGGTCCACCTGGCCGGCCTGCAGCTCCCGTTCTGCGCCGCGGACCCGTCGCTGGGGGCCATGGTCAATGTGGTCGGCACGGTCAACGTGTTCGAGGCGATCCGGGCGGCGGGGGGCCAGGTCGGGCTGGCCCTGGCCAGCTCCGCCGCCGTCTTCGGGAGGCCCTCCGGGCACGCCGCCGGGGTCGTCGCGGACAACTCGCCGCTGCTCCCGGAGTCCTTCTACGGCGTGTACAAGGCCGCCAACGAAGGGACGGCGAAGGTCTACGCGACCGACCACGGGATCGGGTCGGTCTGCCTCCGCCCGTTCATTGTCTACGGTCTCGGCCGGGACCAGGGAATGACCTCCGATCCGACCAAGGCCATGCTCGCGGCGGCCGCGGGCGTCCCGTTCCGGATCAAATTCAGCGGCAGCATCCTGCTCACCTACGCCCCCGACTGTGCCCGGGCCTTCATCGCGTCGGCCCGCGCGGCCGCGGGATCGGGTGAGGCGGTCAGCCTCAACGTGCCGGGCCGGCGGATCGGCGTCCCGGCGCTGGTCGACCTCATCGACGACGTCCTTCCAGGCGCCCGGGACCTGATCACCTGGGAGCGCACCCTTCTCCCGGTGCCCTCGCTGCTCGCCGGGACGGCGCTGGCCGACGCGGTCGGTGACGTCCCCAACATCCCGCTGGCCGACGGGGTCCGCGAGACGGTCAAGGGCTTCCAGGACGCGCTGGCCGCCGGTCTCCTCTCCCCGGACCCGGCGTGACCGGATCCGTGTCGTATTCTGCGGAAGGCTATGAGGCCAGCCGGTATGAGGCCGGACGCCGAGCAAGGGAGACCAGCGGGTGAAATTGGCGGCACTGTACACCGGAGACGCCGGCGTTCCTGCGCTCCACGTCGCGGTGGCGGACGGGTTCGCGGCGGTGGACGAGCTCGCCGCCGCGGGCGGCGCGCCTGAACTCGGCGGCCTGCATGACGTGGGCGAGCTCTACGCGCGGGGACCGGCCGCGGTCGGCCGGCTGCGCGAGCTGGCCTCCGGTGCCCAGGCCCGCGTCAGCGCGGCCGGTGCCCGCTACGCGCCGCCGGTGCTGCGCCCCGGCAAGATCGTCTGCGTCGGCCTCAACTACGCCGACCACATCGCGGAGAGCCGGGCCAAGCCCCCGGAGCGGATCGTGCTTTTCGCCAAGTTCTCCTCCTGCCTGATCGCGCACGGCGAGCCGATCATCCGCCCGGCCATCACCTCGGAACTCGATTACGAGGGCGAGCTGGCCGTCATCATCGGGCGCCGGGCCACGGACGTCACCGTGGGGGACGCGCTGGGCTACGTCGGCGGCTACACGATCATCAACGATGTCTCCGCGCGGGATCTGCAGAGCGCCGAACCGCAGTGGATCCGGGGCAAGGCCCTGGACACGTTCGCCCCGCTCGGCCCGGTCGTCCTCGACGCGGCCGCCGCGCCCCCCGTCGGCGAGATGACGCTGCGCACCCTGGTCAACGGCGAGGTGCGGCAGGACGCCAGCTGCTCCCAGATGATCACGGGCGTGCCCGAGCTGATCGCCTACATCTCCCGGGGCATCACCCTGGAGCCCGGCGACATCATCGCGACCGGGACGCCGTCCGGGGTCGCGCTGGGCATGAAGCCCCCGGTCTACCTGGAGCCGGGCGACAAGGTGAGCATCGAGATCTCCGGGATCGGCGAGCTGGCCAACACGGTCGCCGGGCCCTGGTAACCAGCCCCGGAAGAGGCGCTACCGCCTGACCTCGAACAGGTGCGGCGGCGGGATGGGCGGGGGGGCCGCCTCCGCGTCGAAGACCGGCCTGGCCCCGGCCGCGAAGCGGTCGAGGTCCGCGCCCTCGACGACCCGGCCTGGGAACGGGTCACTGGCCGTCCGCCGGGCCAGCCCGGCCACCGGAAGGTCCGCTTCCGAGGCGGCCAGGACCAGGTTGCCGAACCGGCGGCCGCGCAGCACTGCCGGGTCCGCGATCAGGCCCGCGTGCGGGAAAACCGCCCGCACGGTCGCGACCCGGCCCCGGGCGTGGGTGAGGGGCGGACCGTCGCCCAGGTTCGCGGCGAAGATCCCGGCTGGCCTGAGTGCGGCGGCCGCCGCCGCCGCGAACTCGACCGTGGTCACATGAGCCGGAGTGCGGGCCCCGGCGAACAGGTCGGCGATCACCAGGTCAAACGACCCGGCCCGGACCTCCTCCAGGACCGCGCGGGCGTCGCCGACCCGGACCCGGATCCGGGCCGCACCGGCCCCCCCGGCCGCTGTCCGCCCAGCCCCGGCCCGCCCCGCCGCTGTCCGGCGCCCCGGCTGGTCCAGGGGCAGCAGCCGCCGGACCAGATCGACCAGGGCCGCGTCGCTGTCCACGGCCAGCTGCCGGGATCCGGGACGGGTCGCCGCCACGTACCGGGCCAGGGTGAGTCCCCCGCCGCCGAGGTGCAGGACCCGCAGCGGCTCCCCGGCGGGTGCGGCCAGGTCGGCCAGGTGCCCGAGCCGCCGCATGTACTCGAACTCCAGGTACTCCGGGTCGTCCAGGTCTACGTGGGACTGCGGGATGCCATCCACCCGCAGGGTCCAGGCCCGCGGCCGGTCAGCGTCGGCCACGAGCTCGGCCACGCCCGACGCGACATCTGCCTGGACGGCCTGCCCGGTCCTGGCCTGCTGCCGGTGGGGCATATCCCCAGTATCGCCCCACTTGATCGCAAACCGTGCTGGCCCGCCAGACGGTAACCCGCGAAGACCCTGGGTGACTCCGGCCGTATCGTGGACAGTGTCGCGTGCCTGATGCCGCCGCCAAGCTACGGGGAGCGTTCGTGACCGAAGCCCACGCTGATCTGTCCGGCCCGGACCAGAGCCAGCCCGGCCAGCCGGGCCCCGGCCAGGGTGAGCCGGTCCAGCGCGGAAACAAGTGGTGGACACTGGTCGCGGTGTGCCTCGGCACCTTCATGCTGCTGCTGGACATCACGATCGTGAACGTGGCGCTGCCGGACATCCAGCGGGCCCTGCACTCGAGCTTCGCCGACCTGCAGTGGGTCGTGGATGCCTACGCGCTGACCCTGGCCGCGTTCCTGCTCACCGCGGGCAGCCTGGCCGACATGTTCGGCCGCCGCCTGATGTACCTGATCGGCCTGGCGATCTTCACCGTCGCCTCGGTCCTGTGCGGGTTCGCGGCCAGCACGCTGATGCTCCAGCTCTCCCGCGGGCTGCAGGGCGTGGGCGGGGCGATCATGTTCGCGGTCTCGCTCGCCCTGCTCGCGGACGCGTTCCGCGGCCGGGACCGCGGCACGGCGTTCGGGGTCTGGGGCGCGGTGACCGGCCTGGCCGTGGCGATCGGCCCGCTGCTCGGCGGCCTGCTCACCTCCGGCCTGTCCTGGCGGTGGATCTTCTTCGTGAACGCGCCGATCGGCGTGATCGCCGTCGTCATCTCGGTGCTGAAAGTCTCGGAGTCCCGCGCACCGCACGCCAGCCGCCCGGACTGGGCGGGCTTCGTGCTGTTCACGGCCGCGCTGGCGTTGCTGGTCTACGCGCTGATCGAGTCCAACCAGCGGTCGTTCACCGACGGCCTGGTGCTGGGCTGCCTGGTGGCCTCGGCCGTGCTGCTGGTGGCCTTCGTCTTCGTCGAGCGGTACATCGCGCACCCGATGTTCGACCTGAGCCTGTTCCGGCTGCCCACGTTCACCGGCGGCAGCGTGGCGGCGTTCGGCCTGAGCGCCTCGATCTTCGCCATGCTGCTGTACCTCGTGCTGTACCTGCAGGACATCCTGGGGTACTCGCCGCTGGGCACCGGGGTGCGGGTCATGTTCCTGTCCGGGGCCATCCTGGTGAGCGCCACGGCGGCCGGCCGGCTGACGTCCAAGGTGCCGATCCGGCTGCTCATCGGGCCGGGGCTGATCCTGGTCGGGGTGGGCCTGCTGCTGATGCGCGGGCTCAACGCGCAGTCGGGCTGGACTCACCTGATCCCCGGGATGATCGTGGGCGGGCTCGGTATTGGCCTGGTCAACCCGCCGCTGGCGTCCACCGCGGTCGGCGTGGTCCCGCCGGAGCAGGCGGGCATGGCCTCCGGCATCAACTCCACGTTCCGCCAGGTCGGGATCGCCACCGGCATCGCGCTGCTGGGCACCCTGTTCTCCAACAAGGTGGCCGGTGAGGTCCGGTCGGCCATCGCCGCGGTGCCCGGCCTGTCGCACCAGGGCCCGAGGATCGCTACTGCCGTGCAGTCCGGCGAGATCGGCAACGTGATCGGGAAACTCCCCGCGTCGCTGCGGCCGAAGGTGGGCCAGATCACCAGGGCGGCCTTCACCACCGGCCTGAACCACATCCTGCTGGTCGCGGCGATCATCGCGCTGGTGGCGGCCGTGGTCTCGCTGGTGGCCATCCGGTCCCGGGACTTCGTCCAGCAGCGCTGACCCGCCACCGCTCCCCTGGCGCTGAGCCCGCCGCACCGCGAAGGCCGCCACGCCCGGCGTGAACCGGTGGCCGCTGCCGCGCAATAAACAAGCGACGGTCCGGAAAGCTGGCCCGCGGGAGCAGCGGCTTCCAGGCGCGCCTGGAGTTCCCGGAACATCAGCGGGAACCTCACCGACGAGAACCCGGCCGCCCTGGAGTCACCATGATCAAGGTCCGTCTGGGTGTCCACGCGGGGATGGCTCCACGCCGTCGGCGGTGGGCCGCGACCGCGGGGGTGGCCATGGTAGGCACGCTCCTCACCGCATGCGGGCCTGCGCACCCGGCTGCCCTGGCCCGCGCGACCGCGTCCGCTGGCGCGCCCGCCAGCGGGACGGCTGACTGCGATTCGGTGACGACCTGCTATACCCCACGTCAGCTCCAGGTGGCCTACGGAATCCGGCCGTTGCTGGCCCATGGGGTCAATGGCACCGGCGAGACCGTGGTCCTGCCTGAGCTCGCCGAGCCTCATCTGGCCCCGCCTGCGGTCAGCGACCTCCGCCAGGACCTGGCGCAGTTTGACCAGTTGTTCGGCCTGCCCACTGCGCGGCTGCGGGTCGTGACCAGACTGGCTGGCGCGGCCGCGCCCTGGCTGGCCAACGGGGAGGAGGTACTCGACGTAGAGATGGCGCATGTGGTCGCGCCGGACGCCACCCTCGCGGTGGTCCTGGTCAAGACGACCGCCCTGAACAGCACCGCGAGCGCGGTGACGGCCGCCGTGGCCGCGCTGCGGATCGGCCTCACCCAGGGTGGCGTCATCTCGATCAGCGCGGCCGGCCAGGCCGGCGGGGAACATTGCGACACTCCGGCGCACGTGGCCCGGCTGCACGCGGCGCTACGGGCGGCAGCCAGCCATCACGTGACCGTGGTCGCCGCCTCCGGCGACGTCGGTGTGGTGGGCGAGCCGTGCTCGTTGATCAAGGCATTGACTGGAGGCACGTTCACCCCGGTTAAGGAGGCCAAC
>DASQRM010000183.1:0-2601 GCA_035642895.1 Streptosporangiaceae bacterium
CTGACGTCGTGGTAGCCGCGCCTGGCCATGGCCGCGCGCCAGTCCGGGTCGGCCTTGGTGATCTCGTCCACCCGGACGAAGTCGCTCTCCAGGATCGGCATCTGGCCGTCCCGGGCCGGGTCCAGGGTGCGCGCGCTGACCACCTTGCCGTGGGTGAGCGACACGACCACGTCGGACGACTCGCCGTTATCGGTGTTGACCAGGAACGCGCGCAGCCTTCTGTCGCCTGTCGCGCCGGCCAGCACCTCGTCCTTGGCCGCCTCCTCCAGGCCGTAGTAGGCGAACCTGACGGGTTCGGTTAGCAGGCCGGCCGCCGCCAGGATGTCGCGCCCGGCCAGGTACTCCTGTCCGCTAGCCGGGTCGAGCGGGTGCGGGCTACTCATCGGCCACGATCGATCCGACCCGGTCGCCCAGCCCGGGATCGCGTCTGACCAGCCAGGTGGCGTAGATGATGGACAGCACCACGACGGCGAGCGCGGCGTAGGGGAACCAGTCGTAGGGGTCGGGCTGGCCCGGCTTGCACAGGTAGTAGACCGGCACCGCGATGGCGGCCATGCCCAGCACCGGCAGGATGACGTGCTTGACCACGCTGAACTCCTGCGGCCTGAACTTGCGGTAGAAGAACGGCAGGGCCAGGTTGCCGAGGAAGTACACGACCAGGATCAAGATGGTGCCCATCGTGCTGGACTCGAAGAAGAAGTTCAGCGCGTCCAGGCTGTTGGTGTGGCCGCCGATCAGGTGGCCGAGAGCCCAGATCGCGACGATGACGCTGGCCAGCGTGATGAAGGTGATGATCGCGTTGACCGGCGTCCGCCGCACCGGGTGCACCCGGCCGATCCAGCGCGGCACCAGGCCCTCCCGGCCGGCGTTGAAGATCAGCCGACACTGCGAGTTGACCGCGGCGATGAGCACGCCCAGGGTGGAGGTCATCCCGGCCATGTAGGCGAAGAAGGCCAGCCAGCCCGCCACGTCGTGGGCCACGCTGATGAACGGGATCTCGGAGTTGGCGAGCGCGGTGCCGTTGTAGTGGAAGCCGGAGACGGTGGAGTAGGCCAGGAGCAGGTAGGTGACCGCCATCAGGCCGATGGACAGGAACACGGCCCGGGGCACGTTGCGCCGCGGGTTGTCGGTCTCCTCGGCCAGCGCGGCCGAGTTCTCCCAGCCGATGAACAGATAGACGGCGAGCGGGAAGCCGGCCGCCAGGCCGCTGAAGCCGTTGGTGATGTTCTTGGGCTCGAACGGCGCGAAGGTGAGGTGGCCGCCGTTCATGATCAGCGTGGCGATCGCCACCACGAGCAGCACCGCCAGCTCGAAGGCGAAGAAGAAGCCGGCCAGCTTGGTCGACACGGCCACGCCGCGGAACATCATGTACATGGCGCCCGCGGTGAATAGCACCGTGAAGATGATCCACGGGATGCTCACGTTGAAGTAGTACTGCAGCAGGATCTGGAAGAACCCGCCCGCGATCACCAGAACCGAGGAGATCGCGACGATGTAGCCGGCCCCGGCCAGCAGCGCCGTCGTCACCGCGCTGGTGCCGCCGAACGTCTTGCCGACGAACGTGATGAAGCCGCCGGTGCTCGGGTGGGCCCGGGAGAATTGCGAGAGCGTGTTGCCGAGCAGAGCGATCGCGACGATGGCGGCGACGATGGTCAGCGGCGCGGCGATGCCGGCCGTGATCACCAGCAAGCCGAAGCCGAACATGAAGCTGTAGGCCGGCCCAATGTTCGCCATCGTGGACGCGGAGATGTCGATCAGCCGCAGCGCCCCGCGGTGCAGCCGATCGGCGGACTCCGGTGCCTTTGTCTCCGTAAACGGAACGTGCGGGGCTTCGCTCATGTGCACACTCCCCTATTTGGGCCAGAGCGGGTCACGGGTTGGCAAGCGCTTTCCAGATTCTTGCGCAACGTACCTGAAGAGGGCGGGGACGCGCAAGGGGCGCCCTGAAACCCCGGTTCCAGCGCGTTCGAACGCCGTGGAACCGGGATTTCATTGCGTTCACGGGGATATGCGGCGCGGGTGCGGGAGGGTGCTCTCCCGTAGGATGACCTCGCCGGGGACGGGGACGACCCGTGGCTGGGGCTCGGACGGCGTGCCGGGGGGTTCGGCCAGGACGAGGCCGGCCGCCATCTCCCCCATCCGCTTGAGCGGCAGGCGCACCGTGGTCAGCGGCGGATAGACGTCGCGCAGCGTACCGATGTCGTCGAACCCGGCCAGCGCGATGTCGGCGGGCACGGCCAGGCCGCCGGCCCGCAGCCGGGCCAGCGCGCCCATCGCCATCACGTCGGTGACCGCGAACACGCAGTCCGGCAGCGCGGCCTGGTCAGGGCCGGCCGCGGCCAGGACCGCGCTCATCGCCTCGTAGCCGCCGTCCCTGGTGAACGGGCCGTGGACGACCTGGGCCGCCTCCAGCGGCACGTTCCAGGCCGCCAGCCCGGCGCGGAATCCGTCCAGCCGATCGCGCGCGGTCAGCAGGCCGCGCGGCCCGGCCAGCACGGCGAAGCGGCGGTGGCCGACCGCGACCATGGCGTGGGCCAGCGCCTCGGCGCCGGCCGCGTTCTCCGGCAGCACCGTGTCCACGCCGAGCAGGTCCTGGCCGAC
>DASQRM010000184.1:0-3760 GCA_035642895.1 Streptosporangiaceae bacterium
TGACATACAGCGCGGTACCGCTGGCCGCGAGCTGCTCGCGGAAGTGGGCCGCAGCGGCCCCGGCGAGCGGCGCCGGCGAGGAAACAACCAGGACCACCGTGCGCCGGACCCGGGGACCGGGCGAGAACCCGGAGAGCGCGGCGGCCAGCCGCGCCGCGGGGCTGAGAATTCCTCCCGGGAGCCCAGCCAGCCTGGCCACGGACGAGGTCGCATCGCGGGTGAGACCACGGGCCGGCCAGCCCGGCCGGACAGGATCGACGACGGCGGTCTGCGCACCATCGGGCAGGTCGACCAGGAAGCGCGCCGCAGCTTGCTGCTCCTCGTGCCACCGGGCTGACCCTAGCCCGGTATCCGGGACCAGCATCAGCTGCACGTTGTTAGCCGAAAGCCGGCGGACGGTCGGCGAGGCGGACTGGGCTCCGTTCAGGACGACGAACTCAGACGATGTGAGCCGCTCCTGACTGCCCGGCACGGTGACCACCACCCCCACCTGCGGGTAGCGGGACACATCCACCCGGAACACGAGGAGCGGCTCCCCAGGTGGCTGTAGCCCGGACCGGGCCGCCACGCCGTGCGCCGCCCGGGCGCCCGTGGCGGCCACGGCCGCTGTATTCACGGCGTAGGCGTGGGCGACCAGCAGCCCGGCCATCGCAGTCATCCAGATCACTGCTCCCCGGGCAGCGCCCAGGACCGACACGCGCAGGCGGGCGCTCATTCGCGGGCCGGGGTGCTGCAGCGAGGGCGGATCCGGATCACCTGGCCAGCCAGCAGCAGCCCGATGCTGATCAGGAGATACAGCCCGAAGAAAGCTCCCGCGCCGTCCAGTAGCAGCCGGGCGGCCAGCCATAGATCACCGTCATGCGGCAGTACCAGGGGCGTGCCGAACGCCGTCAGGCTCGCCAGAGTCGCCGGATAATACATAAGAAATCCCCTAATTTCCCGCCCGGCCGCCTGTTAATAGCGCAAGCGGAGGCGGCCTCTCACGCCGTTTTCGCGCAGAAGTAGACAAAAAGAGAAATTGCTTAATAAGACCAAGAACCTGGCACCGCTGTAGAGCGGTGTCGCCACTAGACCGTCATGTCACGCTTCCGGAAGCGAGAATAGGCACTGGGAGATCATAGCTACTCCCCCGTCCAGTTCGAGCTTGAACACAGAGAAATGCCCCCCCATCAAGCCAACAAGCCTGTCGTATGCCCGGGATTCCCGTTTTAAAGCGAGATCCCCCGGTTGGTCAAGACTTATTCACCAGAGGGCGCCCGTCGTCCCCGGACGGCCGCCGGACGGCCACGTAATTACCGCAGGCAGGCGGCTTCATCGCCGCAGGCTCGCGGCTTCGGCCCGGAAGCCGGCGCGCAGCGCGGACCAGAGCGGCTTGCTGGAGTGGGGCAGGCAGTCCTCGGCGTAATACCACCAGAAGTACCCGCCGGCGTAGTACGGGAGCCTGATCCGGAGGCCGTAGTAGTAGCTGATCAGCGACCTGGCGGCGGCCATGGTGTGTCGGCGCACCGGACTCCTCAGGCCGATCTCACCGAAGCCGAGCAGAGCATGCGGATACAGCGCATGGAGCTTCCGGAAGTAATTCCGGAGGGTCCGGGCACTGGGCCTGATCCCATGACAGTTTCGTTCGTAGTATGAAAGGAAGACGTGAGTCAGCCCGTTACGGACAGCTCGCGGCACGTATCTCCGGGAGAAAGCGAGCGGGCTCAACTCAGCCGTCCCGTCTCCGCATCCGGCGTTGTAGTAGAGGGTGAGAGCGGTTCGCCTTCGGGCGCGAATTACCTCACGATAAGCAGCAGTTAGCTTCTTCTCTACCCGCGCATAACGGCCCGTCCAGTTGCCGTTCACCTCGTTACCGATCTCCCAAAGGTCGATCTCATTCCTGAAGGCGGTGAGATAGGACTTCACGCGGTGGCGGTAAGCGGCCAGGCTGATATGCGTCTCGTCGGAGGAGTCAAGCAACTCGCCCATCAGATAGCTCACCGGGCGGAGCCGACGAACCGCCGTCGCGTAGTAGCGAGGCGGCTCGGACACATCGAAATAAATACGAGTGGTGGGCATCTCCGGCAGGTGCCGCACGCTGGTCACGAGTTCGTGGAGGTGGCCCACACCATCTGCGGTGACCCCGAACAGGACACGCGGCAGCGGGCGCATCTGGGTCAGATCCCGGGCCACCAGATCCCCCGGCACCAAGCCCGGCGCTACCGGCCCCGGGGCGGGCTGGCCCCGGTCGGGCTGGCCCAATCCTGCCACCACCAGGAGGACTCCAGCGCCTGCGATGGCGGCAACCATGGCGCGCCTCATCACGACCCCCAGTGTGGGCTCGGCCTCGCCGACACGAGTGTACGGAAAGTGATCATGATACTACGGTCCGTTAGCTCGGGCTTTGCTTCCCCGCTCCGGCCACGTCCCCCGGGCGCTAGGTCCCCGTCCGGGCGGCCTGGCCGGGCCGACTTCCGGGCCCGGTCGGGTCATTCCGGTCCCGTTCGACGGCCCCCCTACCCCCACGGCTCGCCGAACGGGACCAGGATGGGTGTCCCCACGCCCGCGCCAGGCGTGGGGACGTCCCGTACCCCCACTGGGCCAGTCGACGCGCCACAGCCGGTCATGGGCCCGCTGACTAGTGTCCGGGCCCACCGCGGTGAGCGCAGCGGCGCGAAGAACCCTCGGACAAGGTCGGACAGCCCGGCGGTCCAGGACTGATTTGACTTATTCGGACACCGATGTCAACTCAGCACGGTTCCCAGGAGTCATGCTGACACGGGACGGCGAGCAGTCACCGGACCGTGGCCGTCGATCCAGAGGGGGGATTACGTGACCGTCAAGGGGGGAGCCGGAGCCGTTGGCCCAGGTGACGAGGAGCCGGACCCTCGTCGTATCGCCTCCCAGCCGGAATTCGGCCGGGAGCTGACGCTCGCCAGGCAGCGCGCCGGATTGACGGTACGCGAAGTGGCCCGGGCAGTGGGCATCCCGGCCAGCACCACCGGTGACTATTTCGCGGGCCGCCACCTGCCTCCGCCCAGCCAGCCTGGCTTACTGCCCAGGATCCTCCGGGTGTGCGGCGAGACGGACCCGGACCAGCTACGCGAGTGGGTGAGCGCCCTCAATCGGATCCGCCGGGGGCCCGGACGGCGGTCGGCCACCGCCACGGCACCCTACCGGGGCCTGGCCAGTTTCCAGCCTGAAGACGCCCCCTGGTTCTTCGGCCGCGAAGCCATCACCGCGCGCCTGGTCCGGTTGGCCACTGAGGCTTCTGCCCCTCGGGTACCGCTGACCGTAGTCGGGTCCTCCGGCTCGGGGAAGTCATCGTTACTGCGGGCCGGGATGATTCCGGCGCTCCCGGACTGGGCCCAGCCGGGATTAGCCCTGTTCACTCCCGGCGCCGCGCCCCTTGGCGAGCTCGCCCGGCAGCTGGCCAGGCTGCACGCTGTCACCATTGAAGGGACCGCCACCGAGGGAGCCGCCACCGATCCACCCACCACCGATCCAGCCGCCGCCGATCCAGCCGCCGCCGGGGATTCTGCGGAGAGCAGCCGTATCGAGGCGGCCTTGCGCCGCGACCCGGGTGATGCACCCCGGCTCATCCCCGACCTCGGCCCGGGGCTGGTCATCGTGGTGGACCAGTTCGAAGAGATCTTCACCGCCTGCCAGGACGAGGCGGAGCGGCAACGCTTCATCACGGCGATCTGCGCACTGGCTGGCCCGGCCGTCGTGGTGCTCGCCCTGCGGGCTGACTTCTACGACCGGGCACTCCGTTACCCGG
>DASQRM010000185.1:0-24231 GCA_035642895.1 Streptosporangiaceae bacterium
TGGATGCCCTCCGCGGCCAGCCCGGCGCGGGCCAGGTCCGCGAACGGCCCGCTCCCGTGCGCCCCCGCGTAGGCCACGGGCAGACCCTGCCGGGCCGCCGCCGCCATCACGTTGAACCCGCCGCCCGGGGTCAGCTGGGACCCGCGGGCCAGCACGTCGCCGCCGCGCCGCGGCAGGGCCGGCACGTCCAGCACGATGTCCACCACGACGTTGCCGAGATACAGCAACCGCTCGATGCTCATGGACGCGATCACGAGTCACGGACCGCGAGCAGCGCGGCCGCCACCTCGTCAAGGTGCAGCCCGTTGACCGCGCTGACCGTGACCCGGGCCTGTTCCGGGAAGGCCGCCGCCCCGTGGCAGGCGCCCCCGACCGCGCCGGTGATGGCCGCAATGGTGTCGGTGTCCCCGCCGGCCGACGCGGCCATCCGGACGGCCAGCCACGGATCGTCTGGAGCCGCGGCCAGCATGGCGAACGCCGCGGGCACCGACTCCTGGGTGGCCAGGCTGGTGCCGACCAGGGTGTCCACGGCGTCCAGGACCTCGACGGCGGGCCTCCCCGCGGTCAGCCCGGTGGCCCAGGTGATCCGGGCCGCTACGTCGGCGCCCGCGACCCAGCAGCCGAGCCCCGCGGCGCGGCGGGCCGCCGTCACCGCCGCGCCGACGGCGTGCGGCACCGTTGCTCCCGCCACCCCCGCGCTGACCGCTGCGGCGACCGCGGCCGCCCCGGCCAGCGCGACCCCGGTGTTGTGCGTGACCCGGCTGGCCGTCACCACCCGCCGGAGGAGCAGGTCGAGATCCGCGGCCGGGGTGGCCACACCGACCGGGGTGATGCGCATGGCCGCGCCGTTGGTGGTGCCGCTGCGTCCGGTCTCGGTGAAAGGAGCCCCGGCGAGGAGCGCGGACAGCGCCCGCTTCGTGGACGGGCCGAGCAGGCTGAGCGAGCCGCGGGCCCGCATGTCCTCTTCCCAGGCCAGCAGCTGGCGGGCGAAGTCCCCTTCGTCAATCTCGCCCTTCCCCGAGATGATCAGGTGGGCGAGCAGCAGCGCCTGCTCGGTGTCGTCGGTGACGGTCCCCGCGGGCAGGCGCGGCGCGAGCGGCTGGTCAGGCGCGCCGGGCTCGAACTCCTCCAGCAGCGGGCCGTACCGGGCCACGATCTCGCGGCGGGGCAGCGACTCGGTGGGCATGCCGAGCGCGTCACCCACGGCCAGCCCGTACAGCGCGCCGGCTGCGCGGTCATGGCGGTCGCGGTCCGGGGCAGCCTGGCCCTGGGTCATCCGCCCAGGACAGCGTCCAGGCTGATCACCTCGACCAGCGGGGCGTAGAGCCGGAGGATGTCCAGCGCCTTCCGGTGGCTGTCGTCGTCCACTCCCGCGCATGCCTCGGCGACGACCCGGACCGCGACGCCCGCGTCGGCCGCGGCGACCGCAGTGGACAGCACGCAGCAGTCGGTGGACACCCCGGCCAGCACCAGTTCGTTTGCGGGGCCGACGCGGCTGGCCAGTTCCGGGCCCCATTTGCTGAACGTGGTCGTGTCCACGGTCGGCCCGGCGCCTGCGGCGAACTCGTCCACCAGCTCGTAGATCCGCGCGTCCGGTGGCTGGAGCGCGAACGGCCACGCCTCGTAGTAGCGCCGCCAGGCCCCCGCCGGGATGGCAGGCGCGATGAACCGGGTGAACACGACGTCCGGACCGAACGCCGCGACCAGGTCGCGGATGGGTTTGACGATCTCGCCGAACCGCGGGGCGAGCCAGGCGCTGCCCGGCTCGCCGAACACCCGCTGCATGTCGATGACCGCCAGGCAGCCCGCGGGTTTACTCAACGGCCCGTGGCCGTGGCCGGGGCGAGCGCGGGCCGGGATTCCTGAGCACGCACCGGGGCGACGTCGAGCGCCCAGGCGGCGACGAACCCGATGACCAGCGCGACCAGCACCCCCAGGTTCGCGAAGGCCCACGCGCCGTTCTTGCCGCCCAGGCCGAGCGGGCCGAGCAGGTAACCCTGCCAGGTGAGCCAGCTCGCGTTGAGATTGGTGACCAGGCCCCAGCCAATCCCGGTGGCGATCACGATGATGGCCAGCGGGGCCACCCGGATGTCACCGTAGCGGCCGCGCGGGTCATACAGGTCCGGCTCGGCATAGTCCTTGTGGCGCAGCATAATGTCGGCCAGCATGACGCCGCACCAGGCGGCGATGGGCACGCCCAGGGTGATCAGGAACCCCTCGAACTGGGGCAGGAAGTTGTGCGCCACGAACACGACGTAGATGGTGCCCAGCACCATCACGGTGCCGTCGACCAGCGCGGCGGCGTAGCGCGGGATGCGCACTCCGAGGGTGAGCAGCGCCAGCCCAGAGGAATAGATGTCCAGCACCGAACCGCCGACCAGGCCGAGCACCGCGACGATCGCGAACGGGACCAGGAACCAGGTGGGCAGCAGGGTGGTCAGCGCCCCGACGGGGTCCGCGCCGATCGCGCTGCTCAGTTTGGCCGATGAGCCGGCCAGCAGCAGCCCGAATATCAGCAGGACGATGGGTGCGATTGAGGACCCGAACGTGGTCCAGCCGATCACGCCCCGGCTGGAGGACCGTCGCGGCAGGTAGCGCGAGTAGTCCGCGGCCGCGTTCACCCAGCCCAGCCCGAAGCCGGTCATCACGAACACCAGCGCGCCGATGAACTTCTGTGGCGAGCCGGCCGGGATCGCGGACACCGTGTGCCAGTGGATCTTGTCGGCCACCAGCCCGATGAACACGAGGGTGAGAATGCCGGTGACCCAGGTGATCACCGACTGCATCCGCATGATGAGGTCGAAGCCCATCACCCCGCCGATCACGGTCAGCGCGCTGACCACGATCAGCGCGATGACCTTGACCACGGTGCCGCCACCCCAGCCCAGCCGCTCGAACACGGTGGCCGTGGCCAGCGTGGCCAGGATGATCAGCACGGTCTCCCAGCCCACCGTGAGCATCCAGGAGATCAGCGAGGGCAGCTTGTTGCCGCGGACCCCGAAGGCGGCCCGGCTGAGCACCAAGGTGGGTGCCGAGCCTCGCTTGCCCGCCACCGCGATGAATCCGCAGAGCAGGAAGGAGACGATGATCCCGATCAGCCCCAGCGCGATGGCCTGCCAGAACGAGACGCCGAAGTCGAGCACGAACGCGCCATAGCCCAGGCCGAGAACCGAGATGTTGGCCGCGAACCAGGGCCAGAACAGGTCGTGCGGGTGGCCCTTGCGCTCGGCATCGGTGATGACGTTGATGCCGTTGGCCTCGATCTGCAACGGTTTCAGTTCAGGCTGGGCATCTTGGGTCGTTGGGTTAGCCATGGCGGGCCCCTTCGTGCGAGATGAACCACGGGGTATCGGGGAGTTGGGAGACTTCCGGGTGGCGGCGGCGCCACACGGCCAGGGCCAGCGCGCCGGCCGCCAGCGCCCCGCCGGCCAGCAGCAGGGCCGCGGCGGCGACCGCCCGTTTATCGGGCCGCGAGGGCGTCCAGCGGGGACGGACCGCAGGAGGTGTCCCGCTCCCGGCTTGGATCGCGCCGACCGCAGCGATGCCGGCCTCGGGCGGGCCGGCTTGGCGCGGGCCGGCCTGGGCGATGCCGGCCTGGGCAGTGCCGGCCTGGGCAGTGCCAGCCTGGGCGCCGGCCTGGGTCGCGAGCAACTGCTCGACGTTGCCGGCGAACTGCTCGACCAGGCGCTGGCCCACGTCGCCGATCGCGCCCGGGGCGTACTCGGCGACCTTGCCCCGGATCATCAGGTCGGCGCTGATCAGCACGCGCGTGCTGCCGCCGCGGGATTCCACCCGCAACGTCACGCTGGCGTCCGCCCGGCCCTGGCCGCCCTGCTCCCACCCGGACGCGTGCAGCGTGGCGGTGCCCGCATCCCGGTCGGCGTTGTCGAGGCGCACGGTGCCCGCGTAGACCGTGTGCATCGGCCCGATCCGCAGCCGCAATTCCCCGGCGTAGGTGTTGTCCGCGACCTCGCCGATGAGGCGGCTGCCCGGCAGGCAGGCGGCCACCGTTCCGGCGTCCAGCAGCGCGTCGAGCACCTCGGGCGCGGGCCGGCTAATACGGATCGCGCTAGTCAGCTGCACAGCCTCTATCCCTACCGGTCCATGATGGCTTTACGCTGGGCCCCGTCCACCGGGATGTGGGCCCCGTTGATGAAGCTGGCCCTCGGCGAGGACAGGAAGGTGACCAGCGCGGCGACTTCGGCCGGCTCGCAGATCCGGCCGAACGGGATCGACTCTTCCGCCAGCTGGTGCGCCCGGTCCTGGCTCACGCCCTTGTCCCGGGCGAACGCCTTCTCCAGTGTGTCCCACCGGTCGGTGTTCACCGGGCCCGGGTTCACCGTGTTGATCCGTACCCCGTAGCGCCCGTACTGTTCGGCGACCGACGACGCGAAGTTGATGTCCGCCGCGTTCGCCACGCCCGCGGTCATCTCCCAGTAGCTGGGCTTGAGCCCGTCGTTCCCGACGACCAGCACGATCGAACCGGTGCCTCGCTCGCGCATCTGCCCGATGACGGCGCGCACCGTGCGGACGTAACCCATGAACTTCAGGTTCAGGCTGGACATCCACTGATCTTCGGTCAGGTCTTCCAGCAACCCGCCGGGCGAGCTACCCGCGCAGGTCACCAGGATGTCGATAGGGCCGAGGCGGTCCTGGGTCGCGGCCACGCAGCGCTCCACGTCCGGGGTGACGCTCATGTCCCCAGGCAGCGCCAGCACCCGGCGGCCGGTGGCGGACTGGATTTCCTTGGCCGTGAGTTCCAGCGGCCCGGGCGTCCGCGCAGTAATGGCCACGTCGGTGCCCTCGGCGGCGAGATGCTCGGCGACGTGACGGCCAATACATTTGCTGGCCCCGGTGACCAGGGCCACCTTTCCGTCCAGCTGAAGATCCACCGCAGACCCCTTCCGCCGTGCCGCGGCCGGCCCAGGCCGCCGGGCACGGGCCAGCCTTAACGCCCTGGCGGTCACGCTGTCGCGGTAACGCCCGTCTAGGCCCTCCAACGCGCCTGGGGCGCTGCGCATGCCCTGGCGGGGCACTTCCGGTAGCGTGCTGGCAGGATGGTATACCAAATATCAGTTTGGCGGAAGGCTCGTGGCCTGCCCGTATATAACGGACATATCACTGAGCGCCCCCGTACCCGCAGACCCACAGCCCTCCCCGGCCTCCTCATGAACCCGGCGCGATACCCGAGCTGACTGGACGGTTGCCGAGGTCTGAGTGGCCCGTCGCCTGGGCTCTGACTCGACGATTGCCTGAGGTTCCGCCGGGCGCCGCCCTGCCACCCCCGAACCCCTCGTCTAGCCGCACCATGCGTATCACCAATCACACTGATCCTGGACTCGCCGACATCTCCCGCGCAACGTGCGCCAAGGTGGGTGATTTGTCCCGTTCAGACGAACGTTTCGCGGGAAGAGTCGGCGAATCTGCCCCGTGCCGGGATCAGGGGGCCGGGGACGGGTGCGGGCTGCTACCACGGGTGCGGGTAGCTACCGGGGCGAGTGATCCGGGGGGTGGCCGGACGTGGCGGTAAGGGCGGCCCGGTTCAGCTTGCCGAGCTGGTCACGGGGCAGCGCGGCCAGGGCGAACACCTGTTTCGGGCACTTGTAGGCGGCCAGCAGCGTCCTGGTGTGCGCCACCAGTTCAGCCTCACTGACCGCGGCGCCGGGACGGGGCACAATCCAGGCGGTCACCTGCTCGCCCCAGCGCGGGTGGGGCAGTCCGGCGACCGCCGCCTCGGCCACCGACGGGTGCTGCTCCAGCGCGAGCTCCACCTCGCGCGGGTAGACGTTCATCCCGCCGCTGATGATCAGCTCCTTGGTCCGGCCCCGGATGACCAGGTGACCGCAGGCCGGGTCGATGACCCCGAGGTCTCCGGTGCGGAACCAGCCGTCGGCCGTGAAGGCCTCCGCCGTCGCCGTGGCGTCGTGCCAGTACCCGGTGAAGACTTGCGGGCCGCGCAGTTGGATCTCGCCGTCCGTGCCGGGCGGCGCCTCCCGGCCCGCGCACCAGATCCGGCATTCCACTCCGGGCAGCGGCAGGCCGACGGTATCGGGGCGGGGCGCATCCACCGGGTTGGAGACGTCCAGGCCGGTTTCCGTAGTCCCGTAGCGGATCAGCGGCAGCCGGCCGAGCAGCCCGGGCAGCCGGGCAGCCAGGGCCGGGCTGAGCGGGGCGGAGCCGCAGACCGCGAGGCGCAGGCTGGGCAGCAGCGGCACCCCGGCCGCCGGCGAACCGGCCGCGGTTGCACCGGCCGCCGGCGAACCGGCCGCGGTTGCACCGGCCGCGGGCGAACCGGCCGCGGTTGCACCGGCCGCAGCTGGGCCTTCGGCGGAGTCGAGCAGCGCCTGATAGGTGGCGGGCACGCCGAACAGCACCGTCCCGCCCCCGGCCCGCGCCGCGGCGATGAGGTCGGCCGGGTCGAACCTGGACCGCAGGTGCGCGGTGGACCCGGCGATCAGCGTGGCGTGCACGCCACCCAGGCCATGCTGGTGGAACAGGGGCAGCGCGTGCACCAGCACGTCGCCGGCGGTCCAGCGCCAGGCGGCCATGGCGCCCCGGATGGATGCGGCCAGCTGCCGGTGGGTCAGCGGCACGCCCTTGGGCCGGCCGGTGGTGCCAGAGGTGTAGGCGAGCAGCGCGGTGTCGTCCAGGACAGGGAGAGCGCGGGGCGGATCCGGTGGGACTTGCTCGGCCCGCTCCAGCCCAGCCAACTCCAGGCCGGCCAGATCCAGACTTGAGAGCCGCTGCGCCGGGACCGGATCGGCGACCGCCAGCCGTGCCCCGGAGTCGGCCACCAGGTGCCCCAGCTCGGCCGCGGTGTACCCGGGGTTGGCCAGCACCACGATCACACCTGCGCGGAGCGCCCCGAGGTACCAGCGCAGGAAGCCCAGGCTCGTCCCGGCGGCCAGCAGCATCCGCTCCCCCCCGCCCAGCCGGCCCGCGAGCCATCCGGCGGCCTGCTTGGCCTCGGCGTCCAGCTGCCCGTGGGTGACCGGCTGGCCGTCCACGCTGACCGCGACCCGGGACGGCACCCGCTGCGCGGACCGGGTGGCCAGCTCCGGGATCGTGGCCGCCCCGGCCCAGTCACCCGCCCCGGGCCCGTCACTGTCCGCAGCGGCCCGGTGAACCCGCCACCCCGCCGAGCTCCACAAGGCCGCCGAGGTCCACGGACCGTCCGGGATCCCCTGGTCCGCCAGCTCGGCGCTCGTCACGCTCCGCCCCAGGCCGCCCGGTTCGCCTCCCGCTCGGCCCGCAACCGGTCCAGCAGGCCGCCGGCCGATGCGATCAGCTTCACATTCCCGGCCGCCCCAGTACCGCGGGCCAGCAGCCCGCGGGCCAGTTTCGCGGCGACCTTTCCGGGTTCATCCACGACCAGGTTCGCCAGTCCCAGCTGCTGCGCCTCTGCGGCCTCCACCCACCGGCCGGTCAGGGTCAGCTCCAGGGCGGCGCCCCGGCCGATCAGGTCCGGCAGCAGCCAGGCCCCCACCGCCAGGTCCCGGCCGGGCGGGCCGGCCCAGCGGAACCGCCCGCGCGGCCCGGCGATGCGCAGGTCCGCGGCCCCCGCGAGCTGCGCGCCGCCCCCGACGGCCGGCCCCTCAACCACCGCGATAACCGGGCCCGGCCGGGTCACCATCGCCTCGTAGCACTGGTAGAGCAGGTCAGAGACCTCGGCCCGCTCGCGGTCCGGCACGGCCAGGTCGGCGCCCGCGCAGAACGCAGTGGGGTTGGTGCTCTCGAGCAGGACCGGGACGGCGGGGTCAGCACGGACGATGTCCAGCAGCGCGCGGGTCATGCCGGCGTCCAGCGCGTTGCGGCGCTCCGGGCGGTCCAGCCGCACCCTGAGGTACCCAGACGGGCCCAGCCCAGACAGGCCCGGCCCAGACAGGCCCGGCCCAGGCAGGCCCGGCCCAGGCAGGCCCGGCCCAGTCGCCCCCGGCCCAGACAGGCCCGGCCCGGACGTGTCCGGCGCAGGCCGACCTGACCCTGGCGGACCCGGCGCGACCAGCACAATCTCCGCCAGGACAGACGGGTGCGGCATCGGCGACTCCCGGCAAAGCGCCATCGGCGGCGTCCTTGACATATGGTATACCAAATCGGAGTACTCCCCCGGAGGAGGCCGGTTGAAGCCCGCCCCGTTCAGCTACTACCGCACTCGCTCCGTGCCGGAGACCGTCGCGCTGCTGGCCGACCTCGGGCTGGCCGACCACGGGCTAGCCGAGCACGGGCTAGCCGGCCACGGGGACGGGGCGAAAATCCTGGCCGGCGGGCAGAGCCTGGTCCCGATGATGAACTTCCGGCTGGCCCGGCCGGCCGCGCTGGTGGACGTGACCCGGATCCCGGGGCTGGAGTATCTCCGGGCCGGCCCCGACGGCCTGCGGATCGGCGCGCTGACCCGGCACCGCACCGTGGAACTGTGTCATGACCCCGCCGTGCTGGACGGCTTCGGGGTGCTGTCCCGGGCGGCCCGGTGGATCGGGCACTACCCGATCCGGGCCCGGGGCACGTTCGGCGGCAGCATCGCGCACGCCGACCCGGCCGCGGAGTGGTGCCTGCTCGCCGTGCTGCTCGACGCGAACGTCGTACTGACCGGCCCGGACGGGCAGCGCACGGTCCCGGCGCAGGAGTTCTTCGAGGGTTTCTACACAACCGCCGCCCAGCCGGACGAGATGATCACCGAGGTGCACTTCCCGCGGCCCGCCAAGTATGCGGCGCTGACCGAGTTCGCCCAGCGCCAGGGGGATTTCGCGGTCGTCGCCGCGGCCGTGACCGCCGACCTGGAGGACGCCGGGACCACGGCGCGCGAGGTCCGGGTCGTCCTCGGCGGCGTGGGCCCGCTGCCGTTCGTGGTAAACACCGCGGGCCTCAGCGGCCAGCCCGCGACCGCCGCCACCTGGCGCGCCGCCGGCGGGTTGGCCGCCGCCCAGATCGACCCGCCCGCCGACGGGCACGGGAGCGCCGCGTACCGCAAGAAGCTGGCCGCCACCCTGGTGGAGCGGGCCCTCACGGAAGCCACCCGCAGCCCATGACCTGGGTCGGCGCGCCCGTGGCCCGGACCCAGGACCGGCGGATGCTGCTCGGCCGCGGTAAGTTCACCGGCGACCTGGCCCGCACCGGGACGCTGCACGCGGCGTTCGTGCGCAGCCCGTTCGCCGCCGCCACGTTCGGCCCGATCGATACCTCCCCCGCCCTGGCCCGGCCGGGCGTGACGGCCGCGTTCACCGCCGCGGACCTGGGCGACCCGGCCCTGCTGGCCGTGCTGGAACGGCCCGAGTTCGTGCCGACCGCGCTCCCGCTGCTGGCCATCGGCCAGGTCCGGCACGTCGGCGAGCCGGTGGCCGTGGTGCTGGCCGAGGATCCGTATCTCGCCGAGGACGCCATCGAACTGGTCGACGTGGACTGGTCCCCGCAGCCGGTGGTGGCCAGCCTGGACGCCGCCACCGCCCCGGCAGCTCCTACGGTGCATGACCACGCGCCCGGCAATTGCCTGGTGGACCTGACCATGTTCGATGACGAGAAACTGGACGGCATCTTCGCGGCCGCACCGGCGCTGATCACCGCTACCCTGAGCAGCGGCCGGCTGGCCGCGATGCCGATGGAGGGCCGGGCCTGCCTGGCCGAGTGGGATGACCGTGACCAGCAGGTCGTCATGCACGTCTCCACCCAGGTCCCGCACCAGGTCCGGTCCGCGGTAGCCCAGGCGTTCGGGTTCGCCGAGCAGCAGGTCCGGGTGATCGCCCCGGACGTGGGCGGGGGGTTCGGGCTGAAGTGCGTGGCGGGCCGGGAGGAGGTCACGCTGGCCGGGATCGCACTGCGGCTGCGCCGCCCGGTGCGCTGGGTGGAGGACCGGCAGGAGAATCTGACCGCCTCGTTCCACGGCCACGAGCAGCGCTACCGGGTCCGCGCCGCGTTCAGCCAGGATGGCCAGATCCTGGGGCTGGCCGCCGACATCGAGTGCGACGTGGGCGCGTACTCCGCGTTTCCGTTCACTTGCGCGGTCGAGCCGCTGATGGCCGCGACCGAACTGCCGGGCATCTACAAGGTGCCTGCCTACCGGGCCCGGGGCCGCGCGATCGCCACCCACAAGGCGCCCACCGCGCCCTACCGCGGTGTGTCCCGTCCGCAGGTGGTGCTGGTCATGGAGCGGATCATGGAGAAAGCCGCAGCCCAGCTGGGCCTGGACCCGCTGGCCGTCCGCCGCCGGAACATGATCGGCCCCGGCGAGTTCCCGTACACCAGCTGTAACGGCATCACCTACGACGAGGGCAGCTACACCGAGTCCCTCGACCTGGCCGAGAAGCGGATCACCGAGGCCGGCTGGCCCGGGGAACGGGACCGGCTGCGGGCCACCGGCCGGCTGGCCGGGATCGGCTACTCCTGCTTCTCCGAGCGGACCGCTTACGGCACCCCCACCATGTCGCAGCGGCGGATGCGGATGACCCCGGGGTACGACACCGCCGCGGTCCGGATGGATCCCTCCGGCGGGGTCATCGTGACCACCGGGACCTGCGGGCACGGCCAGGGGCACGAGACCACCTTCGCCCAGATCGTGGCGGACCGGCTCGGCGTGCACCCGGCGCAGGTCAGGCTGCGCCAGGGTGACACCGACCTGGCCTCCTACGGCTGGGGCACTTGGGGCAGCCGCTCGATCGTGATCGGCGGCGGGGCGGCCCGCCGGGCTGCGGACAGTGTGGCCGCGCAGCTCCGGCAGGTGGCCGCGCACCTGCTGGAAGCCAGCCCCGCCGATATCCAGCTCAACGATGGCCTGGCCGGGGTCCGCGGTGACGAGAGCGCCGCCGTTCCCGTCAGCGAACTAGCCCGGATCGTGCACTTCCAGGCGCACCGGCTGCCGGAGGGACTCCGGTACGCACTGGAGGCCCGCGAGTCCTTCGACCCGCCGGGTACGTTCTCCAACGCCTGCCACGCGGCCCTGGTCGCCATCGACCCGGGTACCGGGGAGATCCGGCTCCGCCGCTACCTGGTGGTGGAGGACTGCGGCGTGGTGATCAACCCGGTGATCGTGGACGGGCAGGTCCGCGGCGGGGTGACCCAGGGCGTGGCCGCCGCGCTGCTGGAGCAGGTCCGGTACGAGCCCGACGGGCAACCGGTCAGCGCCACCCTGATGGACTACCTCGCCCCGACGGCCGCGGAGATCTGCCCCGTCGAGATCGTCCATCTGGAGACGCCGTCCGCGTTCAGCGAGACCGGGGCCAAGGGCATGGGCGAGGGCGGCACCATCGGCGCCCCGGCCGCGGTGCTCAACGCGATCAACGACGCGCTGGCCGGGGCGGGCTCGCAGGCCTGCATCGAGCACATCCCGGTGCGGCCCTGGGACATCTGCGCCGCCATCCCGGCCGGGAGCACCGGATGAAGGATCTGCATCTCATCAGGCTCCGGGTCAACGGCCGGGAGCACGAGCTGGCCGTCGAATCCCGGCGCACGCTGGCCGACATGCTCCGGCACGACCTCGGTTACACCGGCACCCACCTGGGCTGCGAGCATGGCATCTGCGGGGCCTGCACGGTGCTGGTGGACGGCGTGCCCGCCCGGGCCTGCCTGATGTTCGGGGTGCAGGCGGACGGCCAGGAGGTCGCCACGGTCGAGGGCCTGGCGGACGGGGAGGACCTGTCCGACCTGCAACAGGCGTTCAGTGACCGGCACGGCCTGCAGTGCGGGTTCTGCACGCCGGGATTCCTCATGCTGGCCGAGGGCTACCTGGCCGAGCAGGAGGCCCAGGGCGCGGACGCCGCCGAGCTCAGCGAGCAGCAGATCCGTGAGGTGGTCGCGGCCAACCTGTGCCGGTGCACCGGTTACCAGGGCATCGTTGAGGCCGTGCTGGAGACCGCCCGGCGGCGCACCGCGGAGCGCCCATGATCGGCACGAACCTCCCGCGTAAGGAAGACCCCCGGCTGCTTCGCGGCCAGGGCCGGTTCGGCGCGGATTTCGCCCGGCCCGCCCAGCTGTGGGCCCGGGTGGTCCGCTCCCCGGTGGCGCACGGCCGGCTGCGCGCGGTCGGGACCGGCCGCGCCGCCCGGGCCGACGGCGTGGTGACGGTGGTGACCGCGGCCAGCCTGCCGGCCGGCCTGGCCATCCCGGTCCGGCTCCAGGTCCAGGACGCCGACCTGCGACGCTACCTGCAGCCGGTGCTGGCCACCGGCACCGTGCGGTACGTGGGCGAGCCGGTGGCAGTGGTGGTGGCCGGGGATCCGTATGCGGCCGAGGACGCCGCCGAACTGGTGGACCTGGACATTGAGGATCTGCCCGCGGTACTGGACGCCGCGGCGGCCGCCGCCCCCGGCGCCCCCGCGCTGTTCCCCGGCGGCAACGTGGCCGCCGACTTCACCCTGGGCTTCGGGGATGTGGCGGGGGCGTTCGCCCGGGCCGACCACGTGGTGGAGATCGAGGTGGAGATCGGGCGGCACGGCGCAGTCCCGCTGGAGCCGCGGGCGCTGCTGGCCGATGTGGACCCGGCCAACGGCGCACTGTCGATCTTCGGGATGACCAAGGTGCCCGTGTTCAACCGGGACCTGCTCGGCTCACTGCTCGGCATGGACGAAACCCAGATCCACGTGCACGCGGTGGACGCCGGCGGCGGGTTCGGCGCGCGGGGTGAGTTCTACCCGGAGGACTTCCTGGTCCCGTGGCTGGCCCGGATGCTGCGCCGGCCGGTGATGTGGGTGGAGGACCGGGCCGAGCACCTGGTGGCGGTGAACCACTCCCGGCAGCAGGCCCACCGGATCGCCGGCGCCTTCGACGACGGCGGACGGATCCTCGGGCTGCGCGACGACATCGTGCACGACAACGGCGCCTACTGCCGCACCCACGGGATCATCGTGCCCGAGCTGACCGTCGCCATGCTCCCCGGCCCTTACCGGCTGCCCGCCTACCGGGGCCGGATCCAGGTGGTGCTGACCAGCAAGACTCCGTGTGGTACCTACCGCGCGCCCGGGCGCTTCGAGGGCAGCGCCGCCCGCGAGCAACTGCTCGACGTGGCCGCGGGCGAACTAAAAATCAGCCGCAACGAAATTCGCTCTCGCAACCTCCTTCACCCCGGGGAACTGCCGTGCCAGCGCTCGATGAGCACCCTGGGCACCGATGTCGTCCTGGACGCGGGCGACTACCCGGCGCTGCTGGCGGCGGCCCAGGCCGAAGCGGGCCGGCTCGGTTACCCCGGCGAGGTGGAGCGGGGTCGCCGGGCGGGCCGGCGGCGCGGGCTCGGGGTCGCCGCGTTCCTGGAGAAGAGCGGGCTCGGCCCCCAGGAAACCGCCGACGTGATGGTCAGCCGGACCGGGGCGGTGCATGTGTTCTCCGGCGGTACCTCGCTGGGCCAGGGCATCGAGACGGTGCTGGCCCAGATCGCCGCGGACGCCCTGGGCGTGCACCCGGACCAGGTAAGCGTGGTCAACGGGGACACCGAGCGGCAGCCGTTCGGCGGCGGGTCGTGGGCGTCCCGGTCCACCGTGGTGGCGGGCAGCGCGGTGCACGCGGCGGCCGGTGCGGTCCGGGACCGGGCCGCCGAAGTCGCCGCGCGGATGCTCGAGGCCGCCCCCGGCGACCTGGTCAGCGAGAACGGCCGGATCAGTGTCCGGGGCGATCCCGGTGCGGCCGTCACGCTGGCCGAGGTGGCCCAGGCCACCGCGCCGGCTAGCCGCTATCTGGAGCCCGGGGAGCCGGCCGGGCTGTCCGCGCGGCGCCGGTTCGAGGTGACGCACATGACCTACCCGTACGGGGTGCACATCGCCGTAGTGGACGTGGACCCGGGCACCGGCGCGGTTCAGGTCCTCCGCTACCTGGTCGCCTACGAGGTCGGGCGGGCCATCAACCCGGCGCTGGTGGCCGGCCAGCTGCGCGGCGGCGCGGCCCAGGGCATCGGCGGCGCGCTGCTCGAAGAGTTCTGCTACGACGAGAACGGGCAGCCGCAGTCGGCCACGTTCATGGATTACCGGATGCCGACCGCGGCCGAGGTGCCGCCGATCGACGTGCTGATCACCCAGGATTCACCGGCCCCGGGCAACCCGCTGGGGGTGCGCGGGGCGGGCGAGGGCGGGGTCTCCGCCGCCGGTGCTGTGCTGGCCAGCGCGGTGCGGGACGCACTGGGCCTGGCGGGCAGTGTCGGGCGGCTGCCGCTCACCCCGGCCCGGGTGCAGGAACTCGCCACTAACGGAGGCGGCAGATGACCACGGCCAGCACAGGGATGCAGGGCACGGGCAGCACAGGCCCGGACAGCGCGGGCCCGGACAGCGCGAGTCGCCGGATCGGGGGTAGCCAGACGGGCCGGGCCGGCCACGGGCCCGGCCCCGGCTACGTGAGCAAGACCGACATGGTGGCGGCGCTCATCCGGGAGCAGATCATCACCGGGGAGCTGGCCGCGGGCGAGCAGCTGCGGCAGCGGGACCTGGCCCAGCGGTTCCAGGTCAGCCAGACGCCGGTCCGCGAGGCGATGCGGCGGCTGGAGTCCGAGGGCCTGGTGATCGGCGACACGCACCGCGGGTTCACCGTGGTGGAGCCGGACGACGGCCCGGTCGAGGAGAACTTCCAGATCCGCGCGGCGCTGGAGTCGCTCGGCGCCTCGCTGGCCGCGCGCAAGATCGACGCGGCCGGCCTGGCCCGGCTCGAGGAGCTGAACGACCAGATGCGCGCGCTCGGTGAAACTGGCCGCGGGGAAGGCGACTCGAGGTACGCCGTCCTGAACCGGGAGTTCCATTTCACCGTGTATGAGTACGCGCGGAGCCCGCTGCTGCTGTCCCTGATGCGGCTGCTGTGGGCGTCGTTGCACGGCGGCCCGAAGGTGGCCCGGACGCACGCGGAGTCCGCCCGCCAGCACGACGTGATCGTGGCCGCGCTCCGGGCGGCTGATCCCGCGGCTGCGGCGGCCGGCACGTATCAGCACATCATGGGGAGCCCGGACCGCCGATGACAAACATCACCACCACGGGCATCACCACCACGGGCATAAACACCACGGGCATCACCACCACGGGCATCACCACCAGCGACGGGATCAGCCTGCACGTCGAGAGCACGGGCCACGGCACCCCGCTGTTGTTCCTGCACGAGTTCGCGGGGGATCACCGGAGCTGGGAGCCGCAGGTCCGGTACTTCTCGGCGCGCTACCGCTGCGTGACCTACGCGGCGCGGGGCTACCCGCCGTCCGGGGTGCCCGCCGATCCCGCGGCCTACTCCCAGGAACGCGCAGTGGCCGACGCGGTCGAAGTGCTGGACGGGCTGGGCATCCCGGCCGCGCACGTGATCGGCCTGTCCATGGGCGGCTTCGCCACGCTGCACCTGACGCTCCGGCATCCGGACCGGGTGCTGTCCACGGTGGCGGCTGGGACGGGCTACGGTGCGGCCCCGGAGCGCCAGGCCGCGTTCCGGGCCGAGTGCGAGGCGATCGCGGCGGCGTTCGAGAACGAGGGGCCTGAGCAGGTCGCGCGCTGGTACGCGGTCGGCCCGGCCCGGGTGCAGTTCCAGAACAAGAACCCGCGCGGCTGGGCCGAGTTCGCGGACGCGCTGGCCGGGCACTCGGCGCTGGGCTCCGCGCTGACCATGCGCGGCGTTCAGGCGGGCCGGCCGTCGCTGTACGCGCTGCGTGACGAGCTGGCCCGGATCACCACGCCGGTGCTGGTGCTGGCGGGCGATGAGGACGAGAACTGCCTGGACGTGGCGCTCATGCTGAAGCGCACCATTCCCACCGCGGGGCTGGCCGTGCTGCCGCGCACCGGGCACACCGCGAACCTGGAGGAGCCGCACCGGTTCAATGAGGCGGTGGACCGCTTCCTGGACTTCGCCGGGCGCGGCGCCTGGCCCGCCCGCGACCCCCGCAGCCTGTCCGCCTCCACGACCGGGGCCAGTCCTTCATGATCACGGTCAATTTCTGCCACCGGGCACCCCTTATTGACCGTGATCATGGCCGGGGGTGAGCGTGGCACCCCTACTCGGGCGGCTTTCGCCGCGGCGCCGGCTATTCGTGGCGGGCGTGGCCGGACTGGTCGTCGTGATCGTGGTGGCGGTGGTGGTGGGCGTCCTGGTCTCGGGTGGGAACGCTAGCCCGGCAGCCCCAGCGGCCGGGATTCCCGCGCAGGACCGGCCCGGGCCGGTGCTGCTGGTTCCCGGATACGGCGGGAGCCGGGGTTCGCTGTCCGCCCTGGCCCGCCGGATCCGGGCGGCCGGGCGGGTGGTGACCGTGCTGCACCTGCCGGGCAACGGCACCGGCAGCCTGATCGCCGACGCCGACGTGCTGAACGCCGCGGTCAGCCGGGCGCTGCGCGGAGGCGCGCCTTCAGTGGACGTGGTCGGTTACTCGGCGGGCGGGGTCACCGCCCTGCTGTGGGCCCGGGAAGACGGTGGCGTGCACAAGGCCCGGCGGGTGATCACCCTGGGCTCCCCATTCCACGGCACCGAGCTGGCCTCCGCGGCCGAGGCGTTCGTGCCCGGCGCGTGCCCGGCCGCGTGCCAGCAGTTGGTGCCGGGCAGCAGGCTGCTGACCCGGCTGGACGCGACCGCCGTGCCACCCCGGCCGCGCTGGCTGTCGCTGTGGAGTACCGGCGACACGACGGTCACCCCGCCGGACTCCGCGCGGCTGGCCGGGGCACTCAACGTGCCCATCCAGTCGGTGTGCCCGGCCGTGCAGGTCAGCCACTCCCAGCTGCCGACCAATCCGGCCGTCACCGCGATGGTCCTGCAGGCGCTCGGCTCCGGCCCGGTCCGGGGGCCGACGGCGTCCGACTGTGCTGGATGACCCCGTGGTGGATACGCGGTGGTAGGTGACCCGCGGCCCGCCCCCAGCTGTCGGGCCGCGGGTCACCGTGCCGCCCCCTCCCCCGAGGGACGTCGGCCGGCCACCAGATCCGGCCCGCAGGCCGGGCAGCCGTGCGCCGCAGGGGCGGCTCCCTGCCCAGCCGCGGATCCGTACCCGGCAACCTGCAGATGCCGCTGCACCATCAAGATCCCGGCTCCCGTCGCGAGTGGACATCACCGCCGTGTGCTTGCTCCTCTCGTGTCTACACGGGGTTGCGGTCCTACCTCAATAGGTCCGCCATGCGCACATCCGGGTGCGATCACGCGCACCTTCTGGTGCGTTAGGTGCCCTGCGGCAACATGGCGACCAGGAGCGACAGGCGCGACGACAGCGCGGTGAACACCACGCTCACCTCGGCCGTCAAGCCCCCCGGGCTGTGCACCCGCTGACAGTAAAGCTTGCGCGGGATTTCCACCTCATGGCGCTTCCACAGCTCCCGGGCCTCCGGACCGGTAGCCAGCAGCCGCTCGACCAGGGCGGCGAACCGGGGGCTGGCGATGTTCCGCGCGAACTGGTAGCGCAGCCCAGCCAGGGCCGCCCGCCGCGCGGTCTGCAGGTCGGACACGATGTGCCCCGCCTCCGGGCTGAACAGGTACAGGATCAGGTTCTGCTGATCGGGGGGCACCCGGTCGAAATACTCCCCGACCCAGGAGGTCATGGCCGCGTTACGGACGAGGATGGTCCACATCTCGTCTGTGATCGCGGCCGGCGTGGGGTCGAGCCGCCGGACCAGGTCACGCAGCGGCACGGGGACCACGGGCGGCGACGCCGGGAATCCGGTCAGCCGGGCCGGCATGGGCGGGTCGTGACCCACGGCCAGCACGTGCAGGGCGGAGCGCTCGGCAATGCTCATGCGGAGCGCGGACGCGATCGATTCGACCAGATGGACGCTCGGATTATCGATCTCGCCGCGCTCGAACGAGGCGTAGTACCGCACGCTGATGCCGATGAGGTCCGCCACATCCTGCTGGCGAAGGCTTCGTTCGTGCCCCTCGCCGTCCGCTCGCAGCAGCCGCGACCGGCAACTCAGCAACAGGTCGCTGAGTTCGCCCCGCCTTCTCCAGGCGGCCTCAGCGGAGTCCACCAGGCCGGCATTCCCTGTCCTGGCCGGCTGGCCGCCCGGCGCCCCAGCGTGATGGGAACTCACAGTTCCGCCCTGCCCCCCACCGCTGTGCTTTCCTGGACGACTATGAGTCGCTCCCAGCCTCGCGATGATCCTTTTTTCCCCCGGCCACCGAGACTGCCGGACCAGACCTTACGTCACATTACCGGCCGGTGGCGTGACGCGGGAGACAGGCCCCCGCGAATCTCGCGGGGATCGGCGGGAGCCTCACGGTGAACTGGCAGCATTTCATGCGGTTCCTGGCCAGCATCAGAGGCCGGTGGGACCTGGCCATTCTGGCCAACCTGACCGAAGGCAGCAGCCGCCCCACCGAGCTACTGGATGCGATCAATGAGCAGGCCTGTGACGGGCACCAGCTCACCTGGAAGGTCATGCGCGACCGGCTTCGCCACCTGGAGGACGCGGGGTACGTGACCCGCCGTGAGGTGAAGCGGTTCCCGCGTGAGACCCATTACTGGGCCACCGAGTTCGCGCGCCGGCTCGTCGCCGAACTCGACACTCTGGACGCCTGGTACACAGCAAACGCCCCGGCCCCTCCTGTTAACACAGGCCCGCCAGATGGTCATTCGTGCACCAAAGGCTTATACGCACTTGAAAGTAAATTCAGGACGAGCAGCAGCAGAACATCCCCACCCTACTCATTCTGACTGGTGACATATTCGCCAGTGTTCACTACGTTTATCCAGGTGCGATACAACGGGGGACGCACCGGCCTTAGTATCCGCGGCGTGCCCGCCGTCTCGCGCAATCGTTCACGTCCAGCCTTCGCCGCGCATGCCGGCCACCCCCTTCCTGGCGGAAGTTACCCGGCCTCCAGAACCCCAGATACCCGCGTGGAGCCCCAGATACATCTACCGAGAGCGTAACAAATAGGCCTTAATGCCATTACCATGAGAAACCGCATAATTGCTTGCAGTCATCGGTGGCAAGTCGGGGAGCTGCCCGGCTGGTTAGTAGCGTTCATCACGGCCGTGATCGGCGCGGACCTCATCGTAATCGGGACCTGTGCCGCGGTCACCCGGTTCCGCGGCGCCGATCTGGAACTGGCCGCCGTCCTGCTGGCCTGCAACCTGCTGACGGTCGAGCTGACCCACCGCGCCGGCGAGCCCGCGGGCCTGGTCAAGGACGTGCACGCGATGTGGGAACTGCCGCTCGCACTCCTGCTTCCTCCCCTGTACGGGCTCCTGGTGCCCATTCCCCGGATGATCCTGGTGCAGTGGCGGGTCCGGGCCACCCTGGTGTACCGGCGCGTATTCACGGCCGCGGCGGTGGGCCTGTCTTACGGCGCCGCCTCCGCGGCGTTCCACGGGGTCGAACCGGTGATCGCCGGGTCGGTGCCGGACGCCCAGGCCCGGGTGCTGGCCTGGGCTCTGGCTGCGGCCGCGTGCGGTGTGCTCAAGTCGGCGGTCAACAAGGTCCTGGTGATGACGGCGGTGAAGGGCGCGGATCCGGCCGCCGGCGTGTTCGCGCAGTTGTTCACCCGCGAGCCCCTGTTCCACGACGCCGCCGAGCTGTCCGTCGGCATCATGGTCGCCCGGGTGGCTGCCGACAGCCCGTTCCTGGCCCTGGCCGCCCTGCCTTTAGTCGCGCTGCTGCACCGTTCCTTCCGGCACGCCCAACTGGTGGACGCCTCCCGCATCGACGCCAAGACGGGCCTGCTCAACGCCGGCACCTGGCTGCGGGAAGCCCGGCTGGAGACCGCCCGCGCGGCCCGGACCCGGACACCGCTCGCCGTGGCGATCGCCGACATTGATCACTTCAAGAACGTCAACGACACCTTCGGGCACCTGACCGGGGACGCCGTGCTGGCCGCCATCGCCCGGGCCCTGAGTGCGCTGCTGCGTGAGGGCGATCTGACCGGCCGGTTCGGCGGCGAAGAGTTTGCCATCCTGCTGCCCGGCACCGACGCCGCCGAAGCCCACCAGATCACGGAGCGGGTCCGCGAGAAGATTTCCCGGATCGCGACCCCGGTCGGCGACGGCCCGTGTGGCGGCGACATCACCGGTGGCGGCAGCGCTGGCGGCCACAGTACGGGCGGGAACGACCCGCTGCGGGTCACCATCTCAATCGGCGTCGCCGCCCTCGGATCGTCCCGGCTTGACCTTGAGGAACTGCTGGCGGCCGCCGACCACGCCCTCTACCAGGCCAAGGAGACCGGGCGGAACCGGGTGTGCCTGCAGGCCGCCGGGCCGGGCTGACTTAGCCGGCCGGGCTGACTCAGCGGTCCGGGCTGACTCAGCTGGTGATGTCCTTGGTGGCGAAGTGTGCCCACGACGCGGCCAGGAACACCACCACGTAGACGCCCTGCACGGCGAAGCCCCGCTCGATGTTCCGCCAGACGATGGGGTCGCGGAAGAAGTCGATCCAGGCCAGCCAGTACCGGGTGGGCAGATAAGGATCGACCGCCGACGCGGCATTCAGGGTGACCAGCACCTCGCTGGTGATCAGGGCGGCCAGCGCGCCCAGGGCCGCGCCGAGGGCGGAGTCGGTGACGGTGGACAGGAACAGCGCGATCGCGCCCACGCCCAGCATGGACACGGCGATGAAGGCGACCGCACCAACCGTCCGCAGCGCGATCTCCGCCGGGGTCAGGCCGCTGCCGGACAGCGAGGTCGCCGCGATGTTGGAGGTGGTCAGGCCGCCAGGTGTGGCTGCCACCGGCTGCGCCCCGAACAGGGCGATCCCGGTCAGGTAGGCGGTCACCGCGATCAGGATCACGGCCGACAGCGTGTACACGATGAGCGCGATCAGCTTGGCGGCCAGCAGCCGGGTCCGGCCGACCGGCCGGGCCAGCAGGTACCGCAGGGTGCCTGACCCGGCTTCGCCCGCGATGGAATCGCCCGCCACGACCGCGACCGCCACCGGCAGGAAGATGGGCAGCACGATCGCGAGGGCGGCGGCCGGGTAAAGCGACCCGCTGGACAGCACCGCGGACAGCAGGGCCGGGCCCTGGCCTGGAGGCGGCGCCAGGTGAGTCACCGCGACGAACACGGCGACCAGCACGGGCAGGCCGCACAGCAGGATGAGGCTCACCCAGCTCCGCGGACGGCGCACCAGCTTCGCCAGCTCGACGCGGATCATCCGCGCTCCTCATCCAGAACGTCGACGCGGTCAGAGCCCGAGCCGGTCACCGAGAGCACCACGTCTTCCAGGGACCGCCGCTCGGCGGCGATCTCGGTGACCCGCACGCCGTAGGCGACCAGCCGGGAGTTGAGCGCTGCGGTATCGGCGTCCGCGACCACCAGCCGCCCGGATTCGGCCCGCTCGATCTGGCCGTCCAGCACCTCACGGGCCCGGTCGGTGTCGGGGGTATGCACGATCGAGCGCCCGGTCAGCGCGCGCAGCGTTTCCAGGTCGTCCTGCCGGACCAGCCGGCCCCGGTTCACGATGCCGACCCGGGTGCACAGCTGCTCGACCTCGCTGAGCTGGTGGCTGGACAGGAACACGGTGGTGCCGGCCGCGTTGAGCTCGATCAGCAGGTCGCGGATCTCCCGGATACCCTGCGGGTCCAGCCCGTTGGTCGGCTCGTCCAGGATGAGCAGCTTCGGGGTGCGCAGCAGCGCGGCGGCCAGGCCGAGCCGCTGGCGCATGCCGAGGGAGTACCGCTTGACCGGGCGGTTGTCGATGCCGCCCAGGCCCACCTGGTCCAGGGTGGCGGCGATCCGGCTGCCCCGGGTCCGGCGGCTGCCCGATTTCCCCGCCGCGTCGATCAGGGCCAGGTTGGCCCGCCCGGACAAGTGCCCGTACGCGGACGGGCCTTCCACGAGTGCACCGATCGAGGGCAGCACCTGGGCCGCCCGTTTCGGCACCGGCTGGCCCAGCACCGTGATCTCGCCGCTGGTCGCGTAGACCAGGCCGAGCAGCATCCGGACCACGGTGGTCTTCCCCGACCCGTTGGGGCCGAGGAAGCCGTACCGGTCACCCTCCCGGACGTCAAGGTCGACCTGATCCACCACGAGCAGGTGCCCGTAGCGCTTGGTCAGGCCGCGCGTAACGATCATCGATGGAACCTGAACCTAAAGTGCGACAAGTCGGTGACCAGGGCGCTGGCTGAATGCTCCAGCACGGCCGGGGTCACCGCACCGGCGAACAGGAAGACCGCGTGGTGGAACCCGGCCCTGACCATCAGAACGGACAGCAGCGGCGTCCGGATCAGCACACCGGCCTGGGTTCCCGCCTGGCCCCCCGGGGACCCGGGCAGCGCGACGCTGTCCGCCCCGGCCTGGATCGCGGAGTTGAGCGCGTCCGTCCCCACCTCCCTGGGCAGCGGCAGCAGCACGAAGCGGGAAAGACCGCGGCCGTAGATCGCCACCCCCGGCGGGCTGCCCGGGAGGGCCACGTGGCGCAGCGCGCCGAGCTGGGGCGGGAACGGGTCGCCGTCATTGTCCCCATCGCCATCGCCGTTCAGCACGCCGTCCACGTCCGGCAACCGGGTGGTGGTGAGGCCCACATTCGGCGCCGGATGCGGGATGACGGCGTTGAGGTCCGGCTGGGTCCGGCTCAGCTCCAGGAACGTGCTGAGCAGTACGGCCTGACCCGGCTGCCCGGCCGTGCCGCGGCCGGTGATCTGGACCTGGACGGGGAGCCCGCTGGCCGGGTCGGCCCAGATCTGCACCGATCCGACCGTGGTGGCCGACCCGGTGGGGACCAGCCGCAGGCCCGCCGCGTCCACCCCGGCGATCCGGCGATCCGGCAGCCGTGAGATCCGGTCCGCGCGGCCCGCGGTGTCCAGCAGCCGCCGGGCCAGCGCGGGCGGCAGCAGGTCCGCGGCTCGCGGCAGCCGCACCGGCTGCGCGCCGGTGACCTGGGTGAGCAGGTTGGTCCCGTAGTTCCACAGGTAGGTCACCCCGCCGTCGGCGTAGGTGTCGCTCTCCCCCGTGCCGGTCACCTCGTCGGCCCGCCAGTACGCCGGGGAGTGGTACCAGACGTACTGGTCTGTGGTGCCATCCAGCAGCAGGCTCACGTTGTGCAGGTCAGGGAGTTCCGGCAGGCCCAGGTTCACGGTGCTTTCCGCGTAGCCCTGGTACGGCACGCTGGCCGAGGCCAGGATGCGGTCCCGCAGGGCTGGCGCGCTGATCGCGGACGAAGGCACCGGGAGGGCGGCGATCACCGCCGGAAGTGCGCACAGCAACGCGGTCCCGGACGCCACGAGCAACCATCTGCGCCATCGACCCCGGCTCACCGGCAGCGCCGCATCTCCGCTTCCGCCACGAAACCAAAGTACGTCGGGACGCGGCCCAGCGCACCGATCCGGCCCTCCCGTAAGGTGCCCCTAAGGACAGCGCCGTAAGGACAGCGCCGCAATGACGGTGCGCAAAAGCCAGTGCGGCACAAAGCAGTGCTCGAGGAGGCAGGCCCGTGATCCTGGTGACCGGAGCGACCGGAAGGGTCGGATACCCCCTGCTGGAGGCGCTGGCCGACGCCCGGGCCGACGCCACGGCGATGGTGCGGGTGGAAGCCAAGGCCATCGACCTGCCCGGACCCGGGGAGAACCTGGTGGCCACGTTCGACGACCCGCCTTCCACGGAGCAGCTGCAGGCCTTCGACCGGGTGTTCCTGCTGAGCCCGTCGGGCGAGACCCAGGCCGAGCTGGAAATCGTCTTCATCGACGCACTCGTGGCGGCGGGGCACGGGCCGCACGTGGTGAAGGTGGCCGCGAACGGCTTCATAGACCCCGGCTGCGACGTGCGCTTCATGCGCAGCCACCTCGAGATCGCCCGGCACCTGGATGCGAGCGGCCTTCCGGTCAGCTACCTGGCCCCCTCGCCGTACATGGAGATACTCCTGCCGTCCGCGCAGGCCATCCGCAGCGAGGCCACGCTGTACGCCCCGGCCGGTCACGGCAAGGTGGGCTTCGTGGCCGCCGCGGACGTCGCCGACGCCGCGGCGCGGCTGCTGACCAGCCCGGCGCCTGAGGCCGGCGGCGATCCTCAGGTGTTCACCCTGACCGGACCCGAGTCCCTCACCTACTCGAACGTGGCCAGCCGGATCTCCGAGGTGTTCGCGCGCCAGGTGCGCTACTCCAGCCTGCCGGACGAGCAGGCCCGGGAGGAACTGCTGGGCTCCGGCATGGCCCCCTGGGACGTCGAGGGGATCCTGGAGCTGTTCGCGTGGATCCGGGCGGGCGGGGCCGGACAGCTCACCTCGCATGTGCGGGAGGTGACCCAGCATGCTCCCCGGGGACTGACCGACTGGCTCGAAGGGTCCCGGGCCACCTTCCTGGAGCCCCCGCTGGACGGTCCGGCCCTGACCTACTAGCCACCGGGCCCGAAGTGGATCAGGGACTGGATGAGTCCAGGCCTTCGCCGTCAGG
>DASQRM010000186.1:0-20223 GCA_035642895.1 Streptosporangiaceae bacterium
CCGCCGTTCGGGCCCTGGCCCGGCGCCGCAGCCTGGTCTGGCTGGCTGTGCTCTCTGGCCGCGCGGGCGGCCACGCTCCCGGCCGGGGGAGAGTAATCAGCGAAGAAATTCCACCAGGCCATGTCCACAGAACCGGGGTCGGCCAGGTAACGCTGGTAGAGCTCGTCCACGAGCCATTCGTTTGGGCCGAAGTCCTTGCTGGCTGCGCCGTCGCCGGAATGCTCGTGCGGTGCGCCCCCGCCCGCTCCGGATGCGGGACTGCTGGGTTCTGCTTCGCTGAGATCCGCGGACTGCGGTGCCTCAGAAGACACGGCGGACATCGCCCTCTTCCGATGTTGATTTTCTGTCACTGCCCGGCCTCCCAGGCTACCGCCGCGGCTGGGCCGCTGGTCCGGGCCACTTCCTCATGATCGCCCGGACATGCGGTCCCTGTCATGCGGTGAGAGCGAGTTCACATGCGGTCCCTGTCATGCGGTGAGAGCCAGTTCACGTACGGTCCCTTGGGCACGATGCGGCTCGGGTTGATCCAGTCCTGGGTCTGGTAGTAGTGCCGCTTGATCTGGTCGAAGTCCGTGGTGTCCCCGAAGCCGGGGAGCTGGTAGAGGTTCCGCGCGTAACCCCACAGCCCCGGGTAGTCCACCAGGCGGTGCAGGTTGCATTTGTAATGAGTGTGGTAGATGGCGTCAAAACGGGCCAATGTGGGATAAAGCCGCACATCGGCTTCGGTGATGTTGCTGCCCAGCAGGAACCTGCGCCGGGTCAGCCGTTCCTCCAGTGCGCTCAACGTGGTGAACAGTGCGTCGAACGCCTCCTCATAGGCCGCCTGGCTGGTGGCCAGCCCCGCCTTGTACACCCCGTTGTTGACCGCGTGGTAGATCAGCGTGCTGAGCGCGTCGATCTCGGGCCGTTGCGGCACCGGGTACAGGTCGGGCGCGCCGGGCCGGTGGTAACCGCGGAACTCTGTCTCGAACGTGACCGTGATCTGCTGGAAGTCGTTCTCCACGATCCGCTGGCTGCGGGTGTCCCAGACGAACGGGACGGTGAACCGGCCGCGGTAGCCCGGGTCGGTGGTCAGGTAGAGGTCCGAGACGAACCGGGCCCCGCTGACCGGGTCGGCGCCGCCGCTGGTGGCCGGGAAGCGCCAGCCGCGCTCGTCGCGGATCGGGTCCACCAGGCTCAGCCCGATGACCCGTTCCAGGCCGAGCAGCCGGCGCACGATCAGCGCCCGGTGCGCCCACGGATCAGCCAGCGAGGCGTACAGCTGGTAGCGCCCCGGTTCTGCCAGGTACCCGCTCGATCCATCGCCTGTGATCCGGGTGGCGAATACGTTCGCCGGGCGGACGAATCCGCCCGAAGGCAGGACCTCAGGGCCAGTGTCGGGAGTAACTGGCATCGTCCTCCCTCCTGCCCGCCGCAGACGATCGCGTGGATGTGTCAGCAGATGATGGCCGACCTGGTGGCCTCGCGGTAGGGGTGCCGCCAGGCTGCGGGCGAGGTGGCCCAAACCGCACCTGCCCAGTGGCTAGCATCGCACCCGGAGGCACTGTGTTTCCCGGAGAGGCCAAGGCCGGGGTTTCCGCAGCGTCCGGAGAGACCAAGGCCTGGGTTTCCGCAGCGGCCAAGGCCGGGGTCTCGGCAGCGGCCAGGGCCGGGGTTTCCCGGACCGGCCAAGGCCCGGGTTGGCTGGATCCCGCCAGAGCCGTGCCGGGGATTCAGGCAGTGCCAGGGGATATGGCAGAGAGCCGGGCCGGGCGCTCTGGGAGAGAGGCGGACCAAGTGTCCTCTATCACCACTGACCTGGCCGGTCTCAGCGGCACGGTCGCCTTGCTGCTCATCGCGGCGCTGGTGTTCGGGGAGACCGCGGTCTTCCTCGGCTTCGTCATCCCCGGAGAGACCGCGGCGGTCCTCGGCGGCGTCCTGGCCAGCCGGGGCCGGGTCTCGCTCCCGCTGCTGATGATCGTGGTCGTCGCCGCTGCCGTCACCGGGCCGCTGATCGGCTATGAGATAGGCCGGCATCTGGGCGGGCGGGTGATCGCCGCCCGGCGGATGCGCCGGGTCGCCGGCGGCATGGACCGCGCCCAGGCGGTCCTGCACCGGCGCGGCGGGCTGGCCGTGCTGCTGGGCCGCTTCGTCGCGATCCTGAGGGCCCTGATGCCCGCGGTCGCGGGTACCACCCGGATGCCTTACCGCACCTTCCTGATCTACAACACGCTCGGCGGCCTCATCTGGGGCGTCGGATACTGCCTGCTGGGCTATGCGGCCGGGTCTGCCTACGCGGCGATCGAGCGCACCGTCGGCACCGGGGTGGCGATCGTGGTGGCCGTGGTGGTGCTCGGCGGGGTGGGCTTCTGGCTGGTTCGCCGGCACCGCCGGGGGCAGGCTGACCCGGATGCGGTCCGCGCTGCTGGCCCGGACACGGCTGGCCTGGACGTGGTCCGCCCCCCTGGCCCGGAACGCCCCTGCTGATCACGGTTGAAAGGCATTTGTCCGCCGGTGCGGGCCAGGTCCCGCTGGCCTCGGGCTACTAAATCAGCACGCAGGGAAGATTTCCTCCCCCGGTCCGGATTCCGTCCCTGGGCTGGAATGAGACCCGTGTCTAGCATGGGTAATCAGGAGGTGGCGGAAAGTGCGCGAGTTCGGTGAGCTCGAGTCCGCGATCATGGACGTCGTGTGGGACAGTGACCGGGCGTACTTAGTACGGGAGGTCCGCGAGCGGCTCTCCTACAATCGCCCCCTCGCCTACACGACCGTGATGACGGTCATGAACATCTTGTACGGCAAGGGCGTGCTGTGCCGGGAGAAGCAGGGCCGCGCCTGGCGCTACTGGCCCACAGAATCCCGCGAGGAGCACGACGCCAGGCTGATGGCGGAGGTGCTCCGCTCCGGCGGGAACGAGCACATCACGATGATGCGGTTCGTCGAGCGGGTCAGCGACGAGGAGCGGGAGAGCCTGCGCAGCGCCGTCCTGCACACGAAAGAGCGGCGGCTGGCGGCTTCATAGCCTGGCCTCCCGGTCACCCGGCCGGACCTGCTGGCTGGGCCGGGTGGGCTGGGGCCTGCCGGCTGGGCCGAACACATCCTCGCGGCGGTGTTCCAGGCACGGCAGCGTGTCCCGGACCCGGGCGGTCAGCGCGGTGTCCACCTCGCCGACCGCCACCCCCGGAAACGGTCCCAGGTCCAGCCGCACGGTGCCCATCGGGTCGACGAGCATGCTGCGGCCGATCCCGGTCGGGGCGCGGGTCCGGGGCGACTCCGGGTCGGGCACCTGACCCGCGGCGGCGACCCAGACTGTGTTCTCGATGGCCCTGGCCCGCACCAGGGTGACCCAGTGCTCCTCCTTGAACAGCCCGGCGGCCCAGGCGGCCGGGACCACGAGCAGGTCCGCGCCCTGGGCCACGAGGCTGCGGGCCAGTTCAGGAAAGCGGATGTCGTAACAGGTCAGCAGGCCCACGCGGAGCCCGGCCAGTTCGGCGAGGACCGGAGCCGAGCCGGGAGCGACCACCTTGGACTCGATCTCCCCGAGCGAGTCGAACAGATGAATCTTCCGGTACGCCGCGACCCGCTGGCCGCCCGCGTCGTAGCCGACCGCGGTGTTGTAGACGCGGCCGTCCGGCGCGGGCTCGAACACCCCCGCGACCAGGGCCACCCCCGCGCTGCGGGCGGCGGCGGCCAGCCCCATGCCGAACGGGCCGTCCAGCGGCTCCGCCACGGCCTGCAGATCCGTGCCGAACCGGGCCTGGGTCGCCTCCGGGAACACGGCCAGGCTGGCTCCGCCCGCGGCCGCGTCAGCGAGCGCCACCCGGACCCGGGTGAGGTTCACCACCGGGTCCGGGCTGACTGGTAGCTGGCCCAGCGCGATCCGCATCGGCATCCCCATGTGCGCAGCGTAAACCACCGGATCGGGGCGCAGCAGGGGCCGGCTGGCCAGGGCCGGCTGGCCGCGGCGTGTGATCTGATGGCGGTGTGGACCGACCATTGCTGAATCGCCGGCTGACCGGCATGGGCACGACGATCTTCGCCGAGATGTCTGCGCTGGCCCTGACGACGGGGTCGGTCAACCTCGGCCAGGGCTTCCCGGATACCGACGGGCCGGCCGAGATCGCCGCTGCGGCCGCGGCGGCGATCCTGGAAGGGCGGGGCAACCAGTACCCCCCGGGCCCGGGCATTCCCGAGTTGCGGCACGCGGTCGCGGCCCACCAGAAGCGCTTCTACGGTCTGGACGTCGACCCGGATCGTGAGGTCCTGGTCACCGCGGGCGCCACCGAGGCGATCGCCGCCGCGCTGATCGCGCTCCTGGAGCCGGGCGACGAGGCCATCGCGTTCGAGCCCTACTACGACTCCTATGCCGCCTGCGTGGCCATGGCCGGCGGCACCCGGGTCCCGGTCACGCTGCGGCCCCCCGGGTTCCGCCCCGACCTGGACGCGCTGCGGGCCGCCATCACCCCCCGCACCCGGCTCCTGCTGCTGAACTCGCCGCACAACCCGACCGGGGCGGTGTTCACCCGGGCCGAGCTCACCGGGATCGCAGCCCTGGCCTGCGAGCACGACCTGCTGGTGGTGTCCGACGAGGTGTATGAGCACCTGGTCTTCGAGGGCGAGCACATCCCGATCGCCACCCTGCCCGGGATGCGCGAACGGACCGTGACGATCAGCTCGGCGGCCAAGACGTTCTCATTCACCGGCTGGAAGATCGGCTGGGTGACCGGCACCCCGGAACTGGTGACCGCGGTGCGCACGGTCAAGCAGTTCCTCACCTACGTCACCGGCGGCCCATTCCAGTACGCGGTGGCCCAGGCGCTCGCCCTGCCTGACTCCTACTTCACGTCGATCAGCACGGATCTGCGGGCCAAGCGCGACCTGCTCTGCGCGGGCCTGGCCGACGTGGGCTTCGAGGTGTTCCGGCCGGCCGGCACCTACTTCGTGACCACGGATGTGCGGTCGCTGGGCGAGGCGGACGGGATGGAGTTCTGCCGGGAACTGCCCGCCCGGGCCGGTGTGGTCGCCATCCCGAGTTCGGTGTTCTACGACAACGTCGAGGCGGGCCGGACCCAGGTCAGGTTCGCCTATTGCAAGAAGGAAGAGGTGCTGCGCGAGGCGCTGGCCCGCCTGGCGCGCCGGGGTCTTGGGTAGCGGTCCGGTGCCAGGCGACGAGGCCTTCGGGGCCGATCTCTACGGCCGGTTGCCTGGCCAGGGCAACCTGGTCTTCTCCCCGGCCAGCATCGCCACCGCGCTGCGCCTGGTACTGCTCGGGGCCCGGGGCGAGACGGCGGCGCAGATCGCCGCGGCCCTGCACCTGGACATCCCGGACGGCGCCGCACCCGCGCGCCAGGCGGCCCAGGAACTGCAGGCTGTCTCGGCAATCCTCAGCGACCTGGCCGCCGGCGACCTCACCCTCCGTGCGCCGAACGCGATGTGGGTCCAGTCGGGCTTGCCGCTGGAGCCCGGCTTCACCGCGGCGGTGGCCGCCGCCGCGGCGGTCGCGGTGCGCAACGCCGACTTCCGCCAGGCCGCGGAGCAGGCCAGGCAGGAGATCAATCAGTTCATCGCGGAGCAGACCGCCGGCAAGATCAGCGACTTGCTCGGTCCCGGCGTCGTCAGCGCCGCCACGAGCCTGGTCCTGGCCAGCGCGGTGTACCTGAAGGCCGCCTGGGCGCACCCGTTCCCAGCCGCTGCTACCCACGACGCCGTCTTCTACCTGGACCCGGGCCAGCCTGATGCGGGTCAGCCTGGCTCAGGCCGGCACGACCCGGGCCAGCCGGACCCGCATCAGCCGGGCCCGGGCACCCAGGTCACGGTGCCCACCATGCGACTCGGGGCCAGGCTGCGCTACCTGCGCGGCGACGGCTACCAGGCGGTCGAGTTGCCGTACGCCGGTGCCCGGCTCGGCATGGTGATCCTCCTGCCCGACCCAGCGTCCGGCCCGGGGTCCGGCGACCCGGCCGACACCGGCCCAGGCCACCTGCTGGCTGGCGGCGTCGTTCCCGACGCTGGCCCGGGCGGCCTGCTGGCCCGGCTGGCGCCGCGTCAGGTCAGCCTGGCGCTGCCGCGCTTCAAGGTGACCAGCGGCTTCGCGCTGCGCCCGGTGCTGGCCGCGCTGGGCATGCCGCTGTCGTTCACCGACGAGGCGGACTTCGGCGGCATCACGGCCGCGCAGCGGCTGCGCATCGACGAGGTGGTGCATCAGGCCTACATCGACGTGAACGAAGCGGGCACCGAGGCAGCCGCGGCCACCGCCGTGGTGATGACCGCGGCGGCCCGGTTCGCGCGCTCCGAACCGCCGGTGGAGATGATCGTGGACCGCCCGTTCCGGTTCGCGATCACCGACCTGCGCAGCGGGCTGCCGCTGTTCCTCGGCCGGGTCAGCGACCCCGCCGCGGGCTGACCCGCCCGCCGGGGTGCCGCGTCAGGGTGGCCCGCGACCGGGGCTGGCCGCCGGTTGTGCCGCCTGCGACACTGGGGTAATGCGACCAGACGGGCTGCACCATGTCTCCCTCAACGTCCGTGACGTCCCGGCGGCGCTGGACTTCTACACCCGCGTGCTCGGCCTGACCGAGCGGACCGACCGGCCCGACTTCAGCTTCGGCGGGGCCTGGCTCGACGCGGGGGGGCAGCAGATCCACCTCATCGAGGCCGCTGCGCCGCCGTCGCTGGGCCAGCACTTCGCGCTGGCGGTAGCCGATCTCGACGCGGCCGTCACCGACCTTCGCGAGATGGGCGTCGCGGTCACCGATCCGGTCAAGGTCGGCACCGGGCGCCAGTCGTTCCTCGACGACCCGGCCGGCAATCGGGTCGAGCTGCAAGAACCCGGCCGCTAAGCCCGTGACCAGCAAATACCAGTAAAACCCGGACTCCCCGCAGCTAGCCTGGGCGCGTGCTCCCCCTCCTCCTCGTGGCGGCCTCGGTCGGCCTGTCCAATCTGGCCGCGGCGATCGGCATCGGCTTCGGCGGCGTCACGGCCCGGACCCGTATCCGGGTGGCGGTGGTCTTCGGGGTCTTCGAGGCGGGCATGCCCATCGTCGGACTCGTCGTCGGTGCCGGGGTGGCCGGCGGCATCGGCCACGCGGCCCGCTGGATCGGCGCGGTGGTGCTGATCGTCATCGGCCTCGTCACCGTGATCCAGGCCCTGCGCCGGCCCGCGGAGCCCGGGCGCGGCGCGTCCGCCCCGGACCCCTCGCACCACACCGACAGCCTGGGGCGGCTGATCATCAGCGCGTTCGCGCTGAGCCTGGACAACCTCGCGGCCGGATTCGCGCTCGGCACCATGCACGTGGGCGTAGCCGAGGGAGCCATCGTCATCGGGGCGGTGAGCGTCGTGATGTCCCTGGCCGGCCTCGAACTCGGCGGCCGGATCGGCGCCGCGGCGGGCCGCCGCGGCGAGCAGATCGGCGGCGCGATCCTGGTGGGCGTGGGCGTGGCCATCGCCGCCGGGGTCATCTGATCCCGGGGCGCCATCCGGCCCTCTCAGCCGGCCGGGTCACTCCGCCAGGCGGAGGGCTTGTTTCGGGCAGGAGGCGACCGCGCGGCGGACCGCGTCGGCCCGCCCGGCCGGCACCTCAGGCGCCACGATGTGCAGGTAGTCTTCGCTGTCCAGGTCGAAGACCTCCGGGGCCAGGCCGGCACAGATGCCGTTGGCCTCACACAGATCCCGGTCGACCACCACCCGCATCGCGGTGCCTCCTCGTGCCCGCCGTCCGACACCTTTACCGTAGTACCGAAGCCGATCAGGTCCCGGGCCGCCGGGAGGAAAGGTTGGGGCATGACCATGGTCCCGGACGCGGTTCGCATGGCCGCCGGCCCGATGCCAGCTGAACTGAGGCAGGCGGCCGAGGCGGCCACGGGGTTCATGCCCCCCGGCGAAGGCCTGGCGCTGTACCGGGCCGCCGCCGCGTACGCCCCCCGCGGGCCGGTACTGGAGATCGGCACCTACTGCGGCAAGTCCACGATCTACCTGGCCGCCGCGGCGCGGGACGCGGACCAGATGGTCATCACGGTGGACCATCACCATGGCTCGGAGGAGAACCAGCCCGGCTGGGAGCACCACGACACCACCCTGGTGGACGAGCGGACCGGATTGCTGGATACGCTCCCGCACTTCCGCGCCACCCTCGCCGCGACTGGACTGGAATCACACGTCATCGCGGTGGTGGGCCGGTCCGCCCAGGTCGCCGGGCTGTGGCGGGCGCCGCTGGGGATGCTGTTCATCGACGGCGGGCACACCGACGCCGCGGCTGGGGCGGACTACGCGAACTGGTCGCCGTGGGTGACCCAGGGCGGCGCGCTGGCCATTCACGATGTGTTCCCCGACCCAGCCGACGGCGGCCAGGCCCCCTACACGATCTACCAGCGCGCCCTGAACTCCGGGGAGTTCGCCGAAGTCAGCGTGCACGGATCGTTGCGGGTCCTGGAGCGCACCGCCGGCGGCCCCCGCTAGCCGGGTGCGGGACAGCCGCAGGGCGCGAACTGGTCATCGCCGCCGGCACCGTTAGCCCCGACGCCGTCCGCCGCGGGCCCGGCGCCGTCCGCCGCCGGCCCCCCGCCGTCCGCCGCCGGCCCGGCACCGGACGGCAGGTCGCGGAACAGCCCCGAGCCGGGGGTGGTCCGGGACAGGGTGTCGGCGGCCAGGATCATCGCCGCAGCGGTCCAGCTGCTCCGTTCGTCCGGGAAGTGCGCCTGGTTCGCGTACTGCCAGCCGGTCCAGTACCCGCCGTCGGTGTCCCGCAAGTGCTGGACCTCCCCGAACACAGTCAGGGCCCGGTTCCGGTCCCCGACGGCGTCGAGCGCCATGACCAGCTCGCAGGTTTCCGCCCCGGTCACCCACGGCTCGTCGCGGACGCAGCGCACCCCCAGGCCCGGGACCACGAACTCCGCCCATCCCGAATCGAGCCGGGCCCGGGCGGCCGGGCCGCGCACCGGGCCGGCCAGCACCGGGTAGTACCAGTCCATCGAGAAACGGCTCTTGTCCGCGAACGCCCCGGGGTGGCCGGCCACCACGTGACCGAGCTGCCGGGCGGCCCGCTCCCAGCGCGGTTGCGGCTCGCCGGCCAGCCGGGCCAGCCGGGCCGCGCACAGCAGGCTCTGGTACGTGCTGGAGCACCCGGTCAGCAGCGCGTAGCGGGCCGGGGTCCCGTCCGCCGTCCGCTGCCAGACGATCTCGCCCCGCGGCAGCTGCAGGTCCAGCACGAACCCGATCGCGCGGCGCACCACCGGCCACATCTGGGCCAGGAACCCGGTATCCCCGGTGAGCCGGAACTCGTGCCAGGTGCCGACCGCGACGTACGCGGTCTGGTTGCTCTCGGCCGCCGTGTCGGTCACGATCCCGGCCTCGGTCCGCTTGGGCCACGATCCGTCGGCGCGCTGGGTGTGGCGGAGCCAGTCATAGGCCCGCCGGGCCGGGCCGGACAACCCGCATACGGACAGGGCCATCGCGCACTCGACGTGGTCCCAGGCGTCGGTGTGGCCGTCCGGCCAGCTGATCGCACCGCCGGGCTCCTGCCGGCCTGCGATGTGCTCGGCGGTGGCCAGGACCTCCGTCGCGGTCAGGATGCCTGGCACCTCCGGGACCCCGAAGCGGCGCATCGTAGCGTCCCCGGCACGATCCGCAGCCGGCGCCGGGCGAGGGTCAGCAGGCAGGCCGTTGCTCACCGAGCCGGCCAGGGAGTCAGGCGATGGCATGCGCCTGCTCAGCTGCGTGGCCGGCCGGGACACCGCGAGCCCCGGCCCCCCCGAAGGGCTTGTCCGCGTAGATGACGATGCTCTTGCCGATCAGCGGGTTCAGCGCCCGTTCCGCCAGCCGGGTCGCAGCCGGCCGCTTCATGATGTCCCACACCAGCAGCCGGTGATACGCGCGGGCCAGCGGGTGGTCGTCGTCGTGCACGCCGACGGCGCACTTCAGCCACCAGTACGGAGAGTGCAGCCCGTGCGCGTGATGGTGCGGGCCGGCCCGCAGCCCGGCCCGGGCTAGCTTGGTCTCCATCTCGGCCCGGGTGTAAATGCGGACATGACCGCCGGGCACGTTGTGGTAGTCGTCGGACAGGCGCCAGCAGATCCGCTCCGGCAGCCAGGCCGGCACGGTCACCGCCAGCCGGCCGCCGGGCCGCAGTACCCGGGCGATCTCCCGGAGCGCCTGCCAGTCGTCCGGGATGTGCTCGAGTACCTCGGCCGCGATCACCTGGTCGAACGCGTCATCGGGAAACGGCATCCGGGTCGCGTCGCCGCGCACGGTCCGGGCGGCGGCCCCCGGAGGAACCTGGCCTTCGGCGTCCATCGCCGCCACCATGTCCGCCACCCCGCGCAGTTCGCCCGCGTCGGCATCCAGCGCCACGACGGACGCGCCCTGCCGCAGTGCCTCGAACGCGTGCCGTCCCGCGCCGCAGCCGAGGTCGAGCACCCGGTCACCCGGGCCGACTGGCAGCCGGGTGAAGTCGACGGTCAGCACGGCGGGTTTTCGTTGCGGGCCGGAAGGGGACCACGTGCGGCGCCGGGCCGGCCGGCGAAGCGTGCCATCGCATCGCGGTATTGCCCGACCGTCGCCCGTGCGACCGCCGGCCACGCGAAGCGCTCCTGCACCCGCTGCCAGGCCGCGGCGCCGAGTCGCGCACGCTCGGCGGGCGAGTCGAGCAGGTCGCGGAGGGCGGCCGCGAGCGCCTCGGGGTTCCCCGGTTCCACGAGGATCGCGGCGTCACCGGTCACCTCGGGGAGGGCGCCGGTGCGGCTGGCAATGAGCGGGGTGCCCGAGGCCATGTGTTCAACGGCAGGCAACGAAAACCCTTCGTACAGCGAGGGGACCACCGCGATCTCGGCACTCGCGGCGAGCCCGGCCAGTTCGGTATCGCTGATCCCGTGCACGAACCGGACCCGGTCCCCGAGGGCCAGGTCACTGACCAGCTTCTCGGTGGGTCCCCCGGCGGTGGGCGAGCCGACCACGATGAGCTGGCCCTCGCGTTCCACCGTGATCTTGGCGAAGGCCTGGAGCAGCGTGGACACCCCCTTGAGCGGGGAGTCGGCGCTGGCCACGGCCACGATCCGGCCCGGGACCCGGGGCTGGTCGCGCGGGTGGAACAGCCGGGTGTCCACGCCCAGCGGGATCACGTGCACGTTGGCCGGGTCGACCCCGAAGTCCCGGCAGATATCGGCGCCGGAGGCCTGCGAGGCGGTCAGGACCGGCCCCACCCGGCGGGCCACCCGGCCCTGCATCCGGACGAAGGAGTACCAGCGCCACTTGCCGACCCGGGCCCAGCCCCGGGACGAGGCCAGCTCGATCCGCCGGTCCACGCTGATCGGGTGGTGGATGCTGGTCACCAGGGGCAGGCCCAGCCGGGCCAGCCCGAGCAGCCCGTAGGCCAGCACCTGGTTGTCGTGGACCAGGTCGAAGTCGCCCGCCCGCGCGCGCAGCGCCCGGAGGGCCCGGAAGCTGAACGTGAGCGGCTCGGGGAAAGCCCCGGTCTTCATGGTGGCGAACTCCAGCACGTCGATCCAGTCCCGGTACTCCGACAGCGCCGGGGTACGGAACGGGTCGTCGTCGGCGTACAGGTCCAGGCTGGGCAGCTCACGCAGGATCGGGCCCGGTTCCAGCTCGGGATAGGGCTGGCCGGAGAACACCTCGACGTGGTGCCCGAGCGCGGCCAGCTCGCGGGACAGGTGCCGAAGGTAGATGCCCTGGCCGCCGCAGTGCGGCTTGCTGCGGTAGGACAGCAGGGCGACGCGGAGCGGCCGATCCGTGCTCATCCCGGTGCTCATCACGCAGGTACGCACCTCTCGCTAGCCGATGGCTGTCCGGTTTGTGCCGTGGTCGCGCCAATGCTGCCGAACTGTACTGACCCGCTGTCCGCCCGCTGCGGGGGTCCGCCCGCTGTCCGCCCAGGCTGGCCCGCGTGGCCAGTTAGGCAGCGAACATTACCATCGGGTACACCTCCGGCCGGGAGCCGGGACGGGCGCGTCCGCCACGGTCGGCGAACCCGTCGCGCCCGCGGCGGTAAGCTGCGCCGACGTACCCTCAGGTGGCACGAGTTGAGCCAGTGTGCCCGGTCGTGCCGGATGTGGCCCGATCGCGGGTTGAGATGGCCCGGTTCGCCAGGACGGAGGCTCCGCTGACGAGGCGCGCACTGATCACCGGCATCACCGGGCAGGACGGCTCGTACCTGGCCGAGTACCTGCTGACCCAGGGTTATGAGGTCTGGGGGCTGGTCCGCGGGCAGTCCCACCCCCGGGTGCGCGGCGTCCGCCAGCTGCTCGGCGACATCCGGCTGGTCCGCGGCGACCTGCTCGACCAGGGCAGCCTGATCGCCGCGGTGGAGAAGGTCCAGCCGGACGAGGTCTACAACCTGGCCGCCATCTCCTATGTGCCCATGTCCTGGCAGCAGGCCGAGCTGACCGCTGAGGTGACCGGGATCGGGGTGCTCCGGGTGCTGGAAGCCATCCGAGTGTGCAGCGGGATCAGCGCTTCGCGCACCCCGAAGGGTGGGCAGATCCGCTTCTACCAGGCCTCCTCGTCGGAGATGTTCGGCCAGGTCCGGGAGAGCCCGCAGACCGAGCAGACCCCGTTCCATCCGCGCAGCCCGTACGGGGTGGCCAAAGCGTACGGGCACTTCCTGACCCAGAACTACCGGGAGTCCTACGGCATGTTCGCGGTGTCCGGGATCTTGTTCAATCACGAGTCGCCCCGCCGGGGCGCGGAGTTCGTCAGCCGCAAGGTGTCCCTCGGCGTGGCCAAGATCAGGCTGGGGCACGAACGGCAGCTGCGGCTCGGCACCTTGTGGTCGCGCCGGGACTGGGGGTTCGCCGGGGACTACGTCCGGGCCATGCACCTGATGCTGGGCCAGGACGAGCCCGAGGACTACGTGATCGGCACCGGGGTCACGCACAGCGTCGAAGAGCTGGTCGAGCAGGCCTTCGCCGTGGCCGGGCTGGACTGGCGGGAGCACATCACGGTGGACGCGGCGTTCGTCCGCCCGGCCGAGGTGGACCAGCTGTGCGCGGACCCGTCCAGGGCCGCGGGGCGGCTCGGCTGGGAACCCCAGGTCGGCTTCGAGGAGCTGATCACGATGATGGTGGAAGCGGACCTGAAGCTGCTGTCCGGGCCGGGCGGCCATGAGGACGACTCGTTCGGGCCGGACGCCTGGTAGCGGGCGCCCGGGCCGTAGGCCGCCGCCAACGATGCCGGGTGGGCGGCCCGCAGGCCGCCACCGAGATTAGGACACCCCGGCGCCGACCGCGCTGCCGATCAGGAACGTGATCCCGGCCGCGACGGCGCCCAGGATGAGCTGGCGCAGCGCGCCGCGCAGGAACGGCCGGTCGGTAAGCCGGGCCACCAGGCCGCCGCCGACGAACGCGGCCACCGCAGCCAGGCCCAGGGCTACGGCCAGGTTGTCCATCCCGAACAGGTAGGGCAGCAGCGGGATCAGCGCGCCGACCGCGAACGTGGCCAGCGAGGCGCCGGCCGCGGTGTACGGCGAGGGCAGATCGTTGTGATCCACGCCCAGTTCCTCGCGGACGTGCACGCCCAGCGCGTGCTCGGGATTAGCCGAGATCTGCTGCGCGACCCGGTCGGCGAGGTCGGCGTCCACTCCCTGGCTGCGGAAGCTGGCCGCCAGTTCCATCCGCTCGGACTCGGCGTTGTACTTCAGCTCGTGCGCTTCCTTGCGGACCTCCGCCTGGATGAGCTCGTTCTGCGAGGAGACCGAGACGTACTCGCCGGTGGCCATCGAGAACGCGCCCGCGGCCAGGCCGGCCAGGCCGGTGAGCACGATGAAGTGCGGGGACCCGCCGGAGGCGCCGACCCCGGCGCCCACGCCCGCGATCAGCGACACGTTGGTGACCAGCCCGTCCATGGCGCCGAACACGGCAGGGCGCAGCCAGCCACCGGACACGTCCTTGTGCTCGTGACCGTGGGCCTCGTTCTGCTCGTCGATCTCTACCGTCATGAAGGGTGTCCCAGGAAAGTGCGGTTCAAGAAGGCTTCTAACCCACCTGCCCACGATGATTATTCCAGTCGCATAGGACAGCCACCCGCTGGCGCTGCCTGTTCCCGCTGGTTACCCGCCGGCCGGGCCGCCCGCGCCGCGCGGCGTATGCTGCAGGCCTGTGCTGCCTGCCCGGGGCCCGGTTGCCCGGCTGGTCACGGTTTGATTGCCCTTTGTCGGCAGTTCGGCGCGGGTTGGCGGGATTAGAAGCCTCTCACGGCAGGTTGTGACCCTGGCGGATACTCTGATCTTCCTGCGGGGGCGGCGTACGCCCCCGCACCGCGGGTCCTGGCCAGCGAAGTCGCGGGTCCTGACCAGCGAAAAAGTCCCCGGTCCTTCGGCGGGGCACACCGGAAGGCCACGTCTTGATCACCTTCGAGAGCGTGACAAAACGGTACCCCGGGGGCACTGTCGCCGTGGACAGTCTCGACCTGGAGGTGCCTGGCGGGCAGACGATGGTCCTGGTCGGCCCCAGCGGCTGCGGGAAGACCACGACCCTGCGCATGATCAACCGCCTGATCGACCCCACCAGCGGCCGGATCCTGCTGGACGGCCAGGATATCCAGCAGTCGAACCCGGACACACTGCGGCGCGGCATCGGCTACGTGATCCAGCAGTCGGGCCTGTTCCCGCACAAGACCATCGAAGACAACATCGGCACCGTCCCGTTGCTGCTCGGCTGGAAGAAGGGCCGGGCCCGGGACCGGGCCCGGGAGCTCATGGGGCTGGTCGGGCTGGACGAGGACCTGGCCCGCCGTTACCCCTACCAGTTGTCCGGCGGGCAGCAGCAGCGGGTCGGCGTGGCCCGGGCGCTCGCCGCCGACCCCCCGGTGCTGCTGATGGACGAACCCTTCAGCGCGGTCGACCCAATTGTCCGAGCCACCCTGCAAGATGAGCTCCTGAGGCTCCAGGCCGAGCTGCACAAGACCGTGGTGCTGGTCACCCACGACGTCGAGGAGGCCATCAAGGTGGGAGACCAGGTCGCCATCTTCCGGCCGGGCGGGCATATCGCCCAGCTGGACCGCCCCGAGCGGCTGCTGCGTGCGCCGGCCGACGGGTACGTGGAGAACTTCCTCGGCTTCGACCGCGGCATCCGCCGGCTGTCCTTCCTCGCCGCCTCCGGCCTCAGCCTGGACGACCGGGCCGTGGTCAGCGAGGACACGGCCGCGTCCAGGGCGGCCGACGCCGCCCGCCAGGCCGGGGAGGACTGGGTCCTGGTCACCGACTCCGGCCACCGGCCGCGCGGCTGGGCCGCGGCCAGTGACCTCGAAGGGCTGCCCGCCGGGTCGCAGGCCGGGCAGGCCCGGCTGGAGCCGTACGGCCACACGTTCGACGTGCGCACCGACTCGCTGCGGGCCGCGCTGGACGCGACGGTACTGTCCCCGACCGGCCAGGCGGCCGGCGTGGACGACGACGGCCAGGTGGTCGGCGTGACCACCTACGAGCGGTTGCGGGCGGCGATCCAGGCCGCCGACCAGGCCGCGCCCGCCGCTGACCGCGATAGCGGCGGCCCCGCTGGCGCCCGGGATGGCATAGAGGCCAGCGGCGAGACCAGCGCACCCGCGGGCACCGAGCCGCAGAGCCCCGCTCCGGAGAAGGCCTCCTAGCCATGAACTGGGCTCAAGTTCCCACTCTCATCTGGGAGAGCGCCTACCTGGGGATCGTGCCGGCGCTGCTCGGCCTGGTCATCTCGGTGCCGCTGGGCATCGCCTGCACCCGCTGGAAATGGCTGTACGCCCCGGTGCTCTCCACCACCAGCGTGCTGTACGCGCTGCCCTCGCTGGCCCTGTTCATCGTGCTGATCCCGTACACCGGGCTGACTGACACCACGGTGATCATCCCGCTCACGCTGTTCTCGCTGTGCGTTCTGCTGCCCGCGGTGGTGGACGGTTTCCGCTCCGTGCCGGAGCCGGTCCGGCAGGCCGCAACGGCGATGGGCTTCGGCACCACGCGGCGCCTCGTCCAGGTGGAACTGCCGCTCGCGGTGCCCATCGTGATCGGCGGCCTGCGGGTGGCCGTCGTGTCGAGCATCAGCCTGGCCAGCGTCGGCCAGCTGATCGGCGTCAGCAGCCTCGGCTACCTCATCGTCGACGGCTACCAGCGTGACTTCCCGGAAGAGATCTATGTGGGCGGAGGGCTCATCATCGCGCTCGCGCTGATCTGCGACCTGCTCCTGGTATTGCTCCGCCGGGTGCTGACGCCGTGGCGGCCGCGCCGCGCCCGGCGCCAGGTCGAGCCCCTCCCGATCGGGGTACCGGTCCGGCCACTGCCAGGAGGGGCCGCATGAGCTTCTTCAGCTTCGCCTGGAACTGGCTGAAGCAGCCGCAGCAGTGGCACGGCTCCGAAGGCATCCCGATCCGGATCCTGGAGCAGTTGTACTTCAGCGCGGTCGCGCTGCTCATCGCGGCGCTGATCGCCATCCCGCTCGGCATCCTGATCGGGCACACCGGCCGGGGAGCGGTGCTGGTGGTCAACGTGGCCAACGCCTGGCGGGCCATCCCCACCCTGGGCCTGCTGGTCCTGCTGGCCATCTGGCTCGGCTTCTCCGTGCTGGCCTGGCTGGTGCCCCTGGTCGTGCTGGGAATCCCGCCCATCCTGGTCAACGTCTACGAGGGAGTGGCCGGGGTTGACCCCGAACTCAAGGACGCCGCCCGGGGCATGGGCATGACGCCATGGCAGCAAGTGCGGAAGGTCGAGGTCCCGGTGGCCATGCCGCTGGTCGTTCTCGGCCTGCGCACCGGCGCGATTTTCGTGGTGGCCACCGCGACTATCGCGGCCTATATCGGCCTGGGCGGTCTGGGCCGGTACATAATCGACGGACTCGCGGTCGAGAATTACGGGGAAGTCGCCGGCGGGGCATTGTTTGTGGTTCTCCTGGCCCTCGCCGTGCAAGCACTTTTTGTCGGGGTCCGGCGGGTGGCCGTCCCGGCGGGCCTGCGCCAGCAAGAGCACTCGTCCTGATATCGTATTAAACCCATCAGAAAAGAAGGGAAACACCATGTTTCCGAGATCGCGGTTCGCGGCGGTCGCGTCGCCCCTGCTCACGAGACGGCTGCGGGTTGGCGCGATCGGCGGCCTGGCTGTCCTGACCGGCGTTGGCCTGGCCGCGTGCGGCAGCAGCGGGGGTGGCAGTGGCAGTAGTAGCAGCAGCTCCAACCCACTGGCCGGCCCCAGTGCCGCAAAAGGCACCGTCGTGGTCGGTTCGGCCAACTTCCCGGAGGACGAACTCCTGGCCGAGATCTACGTTCTCGCGCTGCAGGCCAAGGGGGTCAAGGTCACCCCGAAATTCAACATCGGCGCCCGTGAGGTCTATTACCCGCAGATCACCAAGGGCTCGATCAGCATCATTCCTGAATATAACGGGGCCCTGCTGACCACATCGGTCGACACGAGCAGCACGGCGGCGACCACGGCCGAGGTGGACGCGGCGCTGAAGGCCAAGCTCCCCTCGACCCTGGAGATCCTCGACCCCTCGTCGGCCCAGGACAAGGACTCGGTCACGGTGACCCAGGCCACCGCCAACAAGGACCACCTGAAGTCCATCTCCGACCTCAAGCCGTTCGCGAAGAACATGGTCATCGGCGGGCCGTCTGAGTTCAAGACGCGCGCCCAGGGCCTGGTCGGGCTGAAGAAGAACTACGGGCTGACGTTCAAGTCCTTCCTCCCGCTCGACGAGTCCGGCCCGCTCACGCTGGCCGCCCTGAAGGACGGGAAGGTCCAGGCGGCCGACGTGTTCACCACCACCCCGCAGATCGTCACCGACAAGCTGGTGGCGCTGGACGACCCCAAGTTCAACTTCGCGGCCCAGAACATCGTCCCGCTGGTCTACAAGAAGGCAGCCACCCCGACGATCACGAGCACGCTGAACGCGATCTCGCAGCGGCTGACCACCAACGCCCTGCTCCAGATGGATAAGGCGATCATCATTGATCACGCCAACTACTCGACGGTCGCCTCGGCCTGGCTGAAGGCGGTCGGCCTGGGCTGACCGGCTGGCATCTGGCCGGCTGGCGTCTGACCGGCTGCCTCTGGCCGGCTGGCGTCTGGCTGGCCTCGTGAGGCCTGGCTCATCGCGCCGGGCGGGGCTCACCATCACGGTGAGCCCCGCCCGGCGCTTGTCGTTTGCGGGCCACCAGGGATGATGAACCGTGGCGGCGACCGGCGCCGCCGGTCGCCGATCCCTGCCCAGACCCGCCACCGGCCGGGTGCCTGATCGATGAGGAGCCAGGATGACTGCCGACGACCCCTCCGGCCCGCGCCCGGTCCGTGCCCCGCGCGGCACCGCCCTGTCCTGCCGGGGCTGGCCGCAGGAGGCGGCCATGCGGATGCTGATGAACAACCTCGATCCCGAGGTGGCCGAGCATCCCGACCAGCTCATCGTGTACGGCGGCTCGGGCCGCGCGGCCCGCAGCTGGCCGGCCTACGACGCGATCGTGCGCACTCTGCAAGACCTCAAAGGCGACGAGACCATGCTGGTCCAGTCGGGCAAGCCGGTCGGGGTGATGCGCACCCACGAATGGGCACCGCGGGTGCTCATCGCCAACTCCAACCTGGTCCCGCAGTGGGCCACCTGGGAGGAATTCCGCCGCCTGGAGTCCCTCGGCCTGACCATGTACGGCCAGATGACCGCCGGGTCGTGGATTTACATCGGCACCCAGGGCATCCTGCAGGGCACCTACGAGACGTTCGCGGCCGTGGCCGCCAAGCGGTTCGGCGGATCGCTGGCCGGCACGATCACGCTGACCGCCGGGCTGGGCGGCATGGGCGGCGCCCAGCCGCTCGCGGTGACCATGAACGGTGGCGTGGCCATCGTCATCGACTGCGACCCGTCGCGGATCGCCCGCCGGATCGAGTACGGCTACCTGGACGAGGCCGCGGACGGCGTGGACGACGCGCTGCGCCGGGCCATCGCGGCCCGGGACGCGGGCGAGCCGCTGTCCATCGGCTTGCTCGGCAACGCTGCCGAACTGCTGCCCCGGATGCTGGCCATGGGCGCCCCGGTCGACGTCGTCACCGACCAGACCTCCGCGCATGATCCCTTGACGTATCTGCCACGCGGGGTGGCGTTCGAGGATATGGCGGCGCTGCGGGCCGAAGACCCAGCCGGATTCACCGAGCGGGCCCGGCAGTCGATGGCCGAGCATGTCGCGGCCATGGTCGGCTTCATGGATGCGGGCGCCGAGGTGTTCGACTACGGCAACTCGATCCGCGGCGAGGCGGCCGCGGTGGGTTACGAGCGGGCCTTCGACTTCCCCGGCTTCGTGCCCGCCTACATCCGGCCGCTGTTCTGCGAGGGCAAGGGGCCGTTCCGCTGGGCGGCGCTGTCCGGTGATCCGGCCGACATCGCCGCCACCGACGCGGCCATCCTGGACCTCTTCCCGGACAACGAGCCGCTCGCCCGGTGGATCCGGATGGCCCGGGAGAAGGTGGCTTTCCAGGGCCTCCCGGCGCGGATCTGCTGGCTCGGCTACGGCGAGCGGCAGCTGGCCGGGGTCCGGTTCAACGAGCTGGTCGCCCGCGGCGACGTCCAGGCCCCCATCGTGCTCGGCCGCGACCACCTGGACTGCGGCTCGGTGGCCTCGCCCTACCGGGAGACCGAGGCGATGGCCGACGGCTCGGACGCGATCGCCGACTGGCCGCTGCTGAACGCCCTGGTCAACACCGCGTCCGGGGCGTCCTGGGTGAGCATCCACCACGGTGGCGGCGTGGGCATCGGCCGGTCCATCCACGCGGGCCAGGTGTGCGTGGCCGACGGCACCCCGCTGGCCGGGGAGAAGCTGGAGCGGGTGCTCACCAACGACCCGGGGATGGGCGTGATCCGGCACGTGGACGCCGGTTATGACCAGGCCGCCGAGGTGGCCGCGGCGCGGGGCGTGCGCGTCCCGATGCAGCCGTGATGGCCAGCTCGCCCGGTCCCGCGTCCGCCCACCCAACGTTCGCGGCCCTGTGGGAGTCGCTGCTGCCGGTCGGGCGGGACCCCGGCACCGGCGGGTACCGCCGGTTCTCCTGGACCCAGGCCGACCTGGACGGCCGGGCCTGGTTCGAGGCCGCGGCCCGGGACCGGCAGCTGCGTACCGGCCCGGACCGCAACGGCAACCTCTGGGCCTGGTGGGACATCTCCCATCCGATGGGGCCCGCCGTGGCCACCGGGAGCCACCTGGACTCGGTGCCGGACGGCGGAGCCTACGACGGGCCGCTGGGCGTGGTGTCCGCCTTCGCGGCGATCGACGAACTCCGGGCCGAGGGCTTCACCCCGTCCCGGCCC
>DASQRM010000187.1:0-3769 GCA_035642895.1 Streptosporangiaceae bacterium
CGGGCCAGACCAACACCAGCACCACCACCACGGGCAACGTCAACAACGGCTAACCCGTAGTAAACCGGCGCGGGTGCCCGGTCCCGGACGGCGGGACGGGCACTCGTTCCCATGCCCGGGCGTTCACGGGTTCGCGGTTACCTCGTCCGACGAGACCATGCGCCCGGAGCCGTCAGCGCACCCCGCGCGGACGGAACTGCACGCTGATCCGCGGCCCGACCGGCTGGGATGTCTTCGGCACGGCGTGCTCCCAGGTGCGCTGGCAGCTGCCGCCCATGACCAGCAGGTCGCCGTGCCCGACCTCGAACCGCAGCGAGGTCCCCCCGTCACGCGGGCGCAGCATCAGCGGCCGCGGCGTGCCCAGCGACACGATGGCCACCATGGTGTCCTCGGTCTTGCCGCGCCCGATCGTGTCGCCGTGCCAGGCCACGCTGTCCCGCCCGTCCCGGTACAGGCACAGCCCCGCGGTGCGGAACGGCTCGCCGAGCTCCGGGCCGTAGTGCGCGTTCAGCGCCTCTCGCGCGGCGGTCAGCACCGGATCGGGCAGCGGCACATCCTCGCCGTAGAAGCAGAGCAGCCGGGGGACCGCCACCACCTTGTCGTACATCTGCCGCTTCTCGGCCCGCCACGGGACCAGGGCCGCCCTTTGGGACAGCCGCTCGAACACCGCGCCCGACCCGGTCAGCCAGTTACGCCGCAGGTCCACCCACGCCCCGCGGTCCAGCGTCGTCCGCCGTACCGAGCCGTCCAGCGCCCCCAGTACCGGCTCGTCGCAGACATCCAGCAATGATTCCTGGACCTGAACACTCATGCGAAGAGTCTAGCCCACACCCAAACGCATATTCGAGCCCCAGCCGTACCCCGCGAAGCCGGCCGCCACCCTAGCCGGGGCGTTTCATGATCGTGGCCAGTTCGGGGCAGATAGCACCAGTTTCTGGCCATGATCATGAAATCCGCGGCTTCGCCCCCAGGGACACACTGGTTTGTCTGCGGTTTCGGGTGCTCTGACCCCCGAACCTGCAGACAAAGGCGCGGCCGGTGGCTGGGCGGGAAGGCCGGAAACCTCGGCAGGCCCACAGCTTCGATCGCATCCGGGCTGATAATGCCTTTATGTCTTCCCGCCGTTGCGTGGTGATCGGCGCGGGCATTCTCGGCGCCTCGGTGGCGGCCCGGCTGGCCGCGGTCGGCCTGCGGGTGACGCTGCTCGACCAGGACAAGCCGGGCCGCGCCGCCAGCCGGTGGAGCTTCGCGTGGATCAACTCGAACGACAAGGCGCCCCGGCCGTATCACGACCTCAACCACGCCGGCATGCGGGCCTGGGCCGAACTGGCCCCTGACCTCGTCGGCAACGCCTGGTACCGCCCGTCCGGCCACGTCGAGCTGGCGACCGCGGGCGCCGGCGAACTCGAAGCCCGCGTCAGGCGCCTGACCGAGTGGGGCTACCCCGCTCGCCTCGTCAGCCAGGCCGAAGCATCCGAGCTCGAACCGGCACTGCGGCTTCCAGCACCGTCCGCCGCGTTCTTCCCTGATGAGGGTTACCTGCTGACCGAACCGCTGATCGCCCGCCTGGTCGCGCGCGCGGAAAGCCATGGTGCTCAGGTCCTCACCGGCGACCCCGGCCGCGTCACCAGCATCGACACCAGCGGAGACGCTCCGCCGCAGGTCCGCACCGCCGCCGGCGCCGTGCTGGAGGCGGACGAGGTGATCTGCTGCGCCGGCCGCTGGACGCCCTCCCTTGTCGCGGTGCCGCTCGTTCCCTGGGCGAGGCGCGGCTCGACCGCCCCCGGGCTCACGGTCCGCGTCGGCCCCGTCGCCCCGCCGGGCCCGGTCCGGCTGCTGCACACCCCGGACCTCGCGTTGCGTCCGCATCCCGGCGGCCTGCTGCACCTGGAGGCCGAGGATGCCGCAGCCGCCGTGGACCTGCACACCCCCGAACCCGAACTGCGCCGCTGGGCCGCCGAACTCCTCCGACGCGCCCGTCGTACCGTCCGTGGCCTCGATGACGCCCAGGTGGTGGCCCACCAGGTCTGCGTCCGCCCGCTGCCGTCCGATGGTCAGTCCATCGTGGGCCGCCTCCCCGGCGCCCCGGGCCTCTACGTCGCGGTCACCCACAGCGGCGTGACCCTGGCCGCCCACTTGTCCCGCCTCATCGCGGCTGACCTCACCGCAGGAACCCCACCGGCCCCCCTAGCCCCCTACACTCCCGCCCGCTTCACCCCCGAAGCCCTCCGCACTCGCCCCGCGAGTCAATGAGCGTGGTGTTCTACCCAATAGAGGGATGTTGTCCAAGTCTCACATCAGTCCAGGCAGCCTGGCGCGTCGGCTGATGATCAAAGCGACGTACTCACTCTGATCCTCCGTTAGCAAGGTAGCGACGACAGCTCACCGTCGAAGGAGCGATCTAGCTCTGACCCAGATCGGCGACCCAGGCTGCGGCCGCCCTGTCAGGGCCGCAAGCCGCGGGCGGGGATGGACCAGTGCCTGATCGCGATCTGGCCGGTTCTCGATGATCAGGTCAGGTAGGCGAACCAGGGGTTGCGGATTGGCTCACCCCGGTCGCAGGGCGCCTCCATCACTACGTCTTGATCCCGGCCCGGGGTCCTGGCCATCTGACACGGACGGCGGTGCGGCAGCCGTTCAGGATCACCCCCGACGGCTGCCGCAGCGCCATCGATCCTTACCGGCTGTCGGTCCGGTGCATGTCGTAGCCGGCCAGGTGCTGGTGGCTGCTGAGGATCTCGCCCTGCTCGGCCGGGGGTTCTGCCGTGGCTGGGCGGGTTGGCGCGCCGGGCTGGGCCCCGGGCGCGGAGGCCGGGGTGCGGCGGGCCCGGCGCCGGTGTTCCAGCGACAGCGTGACCAGCGTGGTGCCGACGGACAGGACGATCGTGGCGGCCACGATGGTGACGACGGCCCATAGCGGGAGGTGGGCGGCCGCCGGGGCGGGCGGGGGCGGCGGCGGGACCGGGTCGGTCACGGCTCCGCCGGGTGGCGGCAGGATGCCGGCCAGGGCGGAGGGCGCCCCGGCCAGGGACGCGATGGCCGCCACGGCAAGGCCGGCGGCCCACCGGCGGATGCGCGGGATGCCGCGTCCCGCCGGGCGCGGCTGCGATGATGCGCTGTGGTGAATCATCTGGGTGGCTCCTTCGGCTGGGTGGCGGGCGCTGCCGGACGGCGTGTTGTAGTGCCCGCACCAGCAGGGCACCGCAGGGGGCCTGGAATTACCCTGGGATCCGGCTGGAACGGCGGCTTGGAACAGGCCTGGACCTTCGGCCGACCTGGTGGTGGAATGGTCCAAAGCCGCGGGGCCCGGGCGGCTGGGTGGAAATCACCGGGCGGGGTGGGTGCGATGGCTGCTGACACGGTGGCCGGCCAGGCGGAGTTCGCGGAGTTCGGCATTCTCGGGCCGCTGGAGGTCTCGCGGTCCGGGCGTGCGGTGCCGCTGGGCGGCCCGCGGCAGCGGGCCGTGCTCGCGCTGCTGCTGCTCGAGGCGAACCGGGTCGTGTCGCTGGACCGGCTCGCCGAGGACCTCTGGGACGGGCACCCGCCCGAGGGGTGGGTCACCACGGTGCAGATCTACGTCTCGCACCTGCGCCAGGCGCTGGAGCCGGGCCGGGCCCGGGGCGCGGCGGGCGAGGTCCTGGTGACCCGGGGCCGCGGGTACCTGCTGCGGGTCGACGGTGAGCGGCTGGACGCGGCGCGGTTCCAGGACGGTTTCGCGGCCGGGCGGGCTGCCTTGGAGGCGGGCCGGTACGCCGAGGCCGCCGGGACG
>DASQRM010000188.1:0-15520 GCA_035642895.1 Streptosporangiaceae bacterium
GTCTGGTGCGGACGCCGTGACCAGTCACCCGATAGACCCGGTCCCGTTCGCGGCGGCCCTGGCGGGCCTGATGCGCCAGCGGGCCGAGCACCTGGCCGCCCAGGCCGGCGGCTGAGCAGCCCGGCGAAGGAGCCGCCATGCATCCGACCGCGCCGCCCGGGCTGAGCTGGCGTGCCCTGATCGGCGCGCTGATCCGGGGCGAGACCCTCAGCCAGGACGAGGCCGCCTGGGCGATGAACGAGATCATGGAAGGTGCCGCGACCCCGGTCCAGGTGGCCGGGTTCGCAGTGGCCCTGCGGATGAAGGGCGAGACTCCCGGCGAGGTGGCGGGGCTCTCTGAGGTCATGCTGAGCAGGGCTACCCCGATCAGCGTGCCCGGCGACCTCGTTGACCTGGTCGGAACGGGCGGGGACGGCGCGCACACGGTGAACATCTCCACCATGGGCGCGATCGTCGCCGCCGCGGCCGGCGTGCGGGTGGTCAAGCACGGCAACCGCGCGGCCTCGTCCGCCTGCGGGGCCGCGGATGTGCTCGAGGCGCTGGGCGTGGTGATCAACCTGCCCCCGGCGGCCAGCGTGCGGCTGGCCGAGGAGACGGGAATCGCGTTCCTGTTCGCCCCGCTCTACCACCCGGCCTTCCGGCACGCCTCGGTCGCCCGGGGCGAGCTCGGCGTGCCGACCGTGTTCAACTCCCTCGGTCCGGTGTCCAACCCGGCCCGGCCGGGGGCCCAGGCGGTAGGAGTCTCGGACCCGCGGATGGGCGGCGTCATCGCCGGGGTCCTGGCCGGCCGCGGCTCCTCGGCGCTGGTCTTCCACGGCGCTGACGGGCTGGACGAGCTGACCCCGACGACCACCTCCACCGTCTGGGTGGTGCACGGGGGCACGGTGGCCCAGACGGTCTTCGATCCCGCGGTGCTGGGGCTGGACCGGGCCCGGCCGGAGGACCTGCGCGGCGGTGATCGCGAGTACAACGCCGCCGTGGCCCGCGCGGTGCTCGGCGGTGAGCGGGGCCCGGTGCGGGACACCGTAGCCCTGAACGCGGCCGCGGCGCTCGCGGCCGCCGCCGGGGTTCCGGGTGCCGACGCGCTGGACAAGGCCCTCACCGAGGCGTTCGCGCGGGCCAGTGAGGCCCTTGATTCCGGCGCCGCGGCGGAGTTGCTGGACCGCTGGGTAGCGGTCAGCCGGCAGCTCGCTGAGCGTTGACCGGGTTAGGCCTCCTCATAGCCCAGCGCGAATGCGGCCTCGAGGTCATGCCGTGAATAGGTGCGGAACGCGATGTGGGTCTCCGTGTGCGTGACGCCCTCGACCCGGTTGATCGTGCCCGGGATGACATCGGCCAGCTCCTCGTGCGCGCGCACCCGGACCAGGGCCACCAGATCGAATTCCCCGGTTACCGAGTAGACCTCGGTGACCTGCGGGATCTGGGCGACTATCTCCGCTGTCTCGGGGATCCTCGCCACATCGGCCTTCAACAGCACGATCGCGGTGATCACCTGCCGCCTCCTCATGGCCGTCTGCCGGGACCTTCCGGCGTAGCGTACCGCTGCTCAGCGGCAGGCTGCGGACCCTGCACCGCGGTGGCGGAGAGATGGGCGGCCGGCCGGCGGGCGGCGGCCCGCTCCGCCGCGCTGAGCTGGGCGAGGGTGCGTACCCCGGTCGCGGCCAGCCGGTCCAGCAGGGCCGCCAGCACCGCCGCGGTGGCCCGGGCGTCGGCCAGGGCGCGATGGCGGGGCGTCGCGGGGGCCGCGAAGAAATCCGCCAGGGTGGCGAGCTTGCAGTTCGGCACCTCGTCCTCGGTGAGCAGCAGCCGGGCCAGCATGACCGTGTCCAGCACCGGCGGGGCAGGCCAGCGCCGCCCGGTTCCGGCGCACGCCGCGCTGAGGAAGCCGACGTCGAAGGGCGCGTTGTGCGCGGTGAGCACGCTCCCGCGCGCGAAGTCGAGGAACCGGGGCAGGACCGCGCCGACCGGCGGAGCGAGGGTGACCATGGCATCGGTGATGCCGGTCAGGGTGACGATGTCGGGCGGGATCAGCCGGCCCGGGTTGACCAGGGCGGCGAACTCCGCACGGACCTGGCCGCCGCTCAGCCGGACCGCGCCGATCTCGGTGATGCCGTCCGCGTCGGGTGACCATCCTGTGGTCTCCACGTCCACCACGACGAAGTCGAGCGTGCTGAGCGGCCGCCGCCGGATTCCGGGCGTCCACGGGTGGCGCAGGCGCATCCTGGCGGCGGCCGCCAACTCCCTTACTGGCCCGTCGAGCATGATCACGCTGTCACGGTAGGCGGGGGTACCGACACTTAGGGCCGGGGCTCGCCGGCGGCGCGGGGCCGGGGCCCGCCGGCGGCGCTCTCGGCTCGGGCTCAGCTCAGCTCGGCCCGGTAGCACTCCGTCACGTAGGGCAGCACCAGCTCACCCGCCCCAGCCGGGCCGAGACGACGGTCGGCGAGGTGTGCCACCCCGGCCAGCACCGCGGCCCGCTCCTGGTCGGGCATCGTGATCACGTAGCTGCGCGAGGCCGCCAGGTCGATCAGCTCGTCGCGGCTGAGCCGGTGTGTCCACTCCACAGCACGGTGTTCGACCGGCCCGAACGGTGGCCCGATGATCCCGCGGTCCTGGCGCTGGTGTTCGCCCGGGTCGCGCAGGATCCGGCCGAGCTCGGCCACCCAGTCCTCCCGCTCGTCCCGGATATTCCAGACCAGGCCGAGCCGTCCGCCCGGGACGAGCACGCGGGCCACCTCCGGGACCGCGCGGCTGCGGTCCACCCAGTGCCACGCCTGGGCGACCAGCACCGCGTCGACGGAGTGGTCGGGCAGCGGGATCTCCTCCGCCGATCCGGCGTGCACCGCTGCGCCCGGGACCACGCGGGCCAGTTGCTCCCGCATGCCCTCGGAGGGCTCCACCGCGATCACGTCCAGTCCGCGGTCGCGGAGCTGGCGGGTCAGCTTCCCGGTGCCCGCGCCGAGATCGAGTACCCGCGACGCGCCCTCCGGCAGCAGCCAGTCCACCGCCTCAGGCGGATACGGCGGGCGGCCGCGCTCGTAGGCCGCCGCGGCGGCGCCGAAGGATGAGGCCTGCCGCCTGTGCTGGGCTGCGTTGTGGGTGTCACCGGGCATGCGGGAATCCTCCCAGGCTCGCCGGGGCACGCACGGGCAGGGCTGCCACCGGCTGGCTGTGCTGGCCTGCCGGGCGTGCGCCGGGTAACGGGCCAGGGCCGGAGTGTCAGTACCCCGCCCTAGCGTGAGCCCCGATGCACCCCGCTGCGGGTGCCGTGACGACCGGCCGGGCCCCCGGCCCGGCCGGGAGCCCAACCAGAGGAGGAGAGATGCTGATCGAATGTGACCGCTGTGAAATGCGTGACATCGCCTGCCCGGACTGCGTGGTGACCCACCTGCTCGCCGACGGGGAGCAGGTCGCCGACCTGGACCCCGCCGAGCGGCGGGCGCTCCGCGTACTCGCGGACGCGCGGCTGGTCTCACCGCTGCTGCTGCGTCCCTCAGCCAAGGCGTCCTGACCGGGACGCACGCCTTGACCTTGAGACGCGCCGTCCTGACCGGGACGCGCCGTCATGACCGGGAGACGCTCCGCCCTGACCGTGACGCCGCCTCTGACGGGGATACGCGGCGTCCTGGGTGGGACAGGCCGGTGTCCCCGCCGCGACACGCCCGCATTCTGCGCGCGACACGCCGGCATTCAGGCCGGGACACGCCGGCGCCGGGCCCCGGCCGGGCTGGCCGGAACCCCTGGCCCTGGGGGCAATCTGCGGGAACAGAAATGCCTGGCCATGGTCAAGCAGGTCACCGGAGTTCGCGAAGCGGTTGAATTCCCCTTGTGAGCTTCACTAGTGTCAGCCCCGGTCGGTTCGCTCCCCAGCCACCACTATGGTGACGGCGGCCGGCCACCGCTGAGTCTTCGAGTTGGCCTACGACGGCCAGCCGGAGAGCCGGGGACCCATCGGAGGACTATCCCGGGATAAGCCCGGAACGAGAGTCCTTCAGGGGTGAATCGGCCAGGTCGCGTCATGGTTCGCTGCATCGCGGTCACCGCGGTGCGGTCGGCCGTATCGTGATCCGGCCGTAGGGCATCTTCCACAGCCCGAACCCGTCAGCTCACCCGGTAGGCGGAGTGGAAGAAGGAGCGTGATCACGTACGTGAGTACGCGTCCAGCTGACGAGCCTGCCCGCTCGCCGCGCACGTCAATCCCGGGCACCTCGGCCCGGGGCAGGACAGCCTCGGGTAGGACGGCCCTGCCTAGGACGGCCCTGCGCCGCGGGCTGGCCATTGGCGCCAGCGTGATGGCAGCCGGGGCCCTGGCCACCTTCGCCGGTTCCGCCGGAGCCGCCCCCAAGCCGACTGTCAGCCAGGTCCAGAAGTCGGTGAACCGGCTCACCTCCCAGGAGGACCAGGCCGCCCAGCAGTACGACCAGTCCGAGCAGCAGCTCAGCAGCGCCAAGCAGCGCCTGGCCCTGGTCAACCGTGAGGTCAAGACGGACCAGGCCAAGTTCGAGGCGATGCGCAGCGAGATCGCGGCCATCGCCTCGGCGGCCTACGAGAACGGCAACATGACCTCCATGGGTGCCCTGCTGACCTCGAGTAGCCCGCAGGCCGTGCTCAGCCAGGCGTCGGTGCTGCTGCAGCTGTCCAGCGACCGGTCCGCCCAGGTGAATGAGTTCATCCAGACGGCCCGCCAGCTCGAGCAGGCTCAGCTCACCGCACTCCGGACCAAGAAGGCCATGGCGAGTCTGAACGCGCAGCGCCTGGCGCGCAAGAAGTCGCTTGCCAAGTCGCTGTCGCAGAAGAAGACCCTGCTGGCCACGCTCACCGCGGAGCAGCAGCAGGCCGTGACCACGACCTCGACGATCGGGGCCGGCGGCACCACGACGGCAACCAATAACGTCCCGACCAGCAGCCAGGCCGGGAAGGCCGTGGCTTACGCCTACTCCAAGCTGGGCGACCCCTACGTGTACGGGGCGACCGGGCCGAGCTCGTTCGACTGCTCGGGCCTGGTCCAGGCGGCGTGGGCGTACGCGGGGGTGTCCATCCCGCGGACCACCTACGAGCAGGTGGCCGCGCTGCCCGCGGTGTCCACGAGCAACCTGCAGCCCGGCGACCTGCTGTTCATGGACGGTGATGGCCACGTCGGCATCTACGTCGGCGGGGGCTACCTGATCGATGCGCCGCAGACCGGCTCGAGCGTGGAGAAGGTCCCGCTGTCGGGCTGGTACAGCGCGAACCTCGACAGCGCCGCGAGGCCCTGAGCTTTCAGAGCCCTGGAGACCTAACGACAGCTGACGTGGCATAGCGGCGCCCCCGGGAACGTTCCGGGGGCGCCGCTATGATCTTCCCCAGATGGCAAAGATCCTGATCGTCACCAACGACTTCCCGCCGCGGGCCGGCGGTATCCAGTCGTTCGTGCACGCGCTGGCCCTGCGGCTGCCGCCTGGCCAGGTCGTCGTGTACGCGCCCGCCTGGGAGGGTGCCGCCGAGTTCGACCAGCGCCAGCCGTTCCCGGTGCTGCGTCACCCCACCTCGCTGATGCTGCCGGTGCCCTCGGTACGCCGACGGGCGGTCCGGGCCCTGACCGAGCACGGCTGCGACACGGTGCTGTTCGGCGCGGCCGCACCGCTGGGACTGCTGGCTCCCGCGCTCCGCAGCGCCGGGGCCCGGCGGATCGTGGCCCTGACCCACGGCCACGAGGCCGGCTGGGCGGCGCTGCCGGTCGCCCGCAGCCTGCTGCGCCAGATTGGTGACTCAGTCGACGTCGTCACCTACCTCGGTGAGTACTTCCGGGTCCGGCTGGCCCGGGCCCTGTCACCCGAGGCCGCGGCCCGGATGGCCCGGCTGGCGCCGGGCGTGGACAACGTGGCCTTCCACCCCGGCGCGGGCGGGGCCGCTATCCGCGACCGGCTCGGCCTGGCCGGCCGCCCCGTGGTGGTGTGCGTGTCTCGGCTGGTCAAGCGCAAGGGACAGGACACCCTCATCCGGGCCTGGCCGCTGGTCCGGGCACCCGGCCATCCGGTCCTCCTGCTGGTCGGCGGCGGCCCGGACGACGAGCGGCTGCACCAGCTGGCCCGCGAGCTGGGCGTCGCCGACTCGGTCGTGTTCGCCGGGCAGGTCCCGGACGGGGAGCTGCCCGCGTACTACGACGCGGGCGATGTCTTCGCGATGCCCTGCCGGACCCGCCGTCACGGCCTGGATGTCGAGGGCCTGGGCATCGTCTACCTGGAGGCCTCCGCGACCGGGCTGCCGGTCATCGCGGGTGACTCGGGGGGCGCGCCGGACGCCGTGCTCAACGGCGAGACCGGGTATGTGGTCCCGGGCCGTGACGTGACCGCCCTCGCGGCCCGGCTCACCGAGCTGCTCGCCGACCCGGCCGGGGCCCGGGCTATGGGGGAGAAGGGCCTGGCCTGGGTGGACCGCGAATGGCGCTGGGACCTGGTGGCGCGGCGGCTCGACCAGATCCTGGCCGGCTGAGCCGCCCCGGCCAGTAGGCCGGGTCAGTCGGGGCGAGCTGGTCAGGCCGAGCCAGTCGGGCCGGGTGAGCCAGGCCGAGTCGGTCAGCCCCCGGGTCACTCGTAGAGGGCGTCGATATCTGCGGCGAAGTCCTTGGCCACCACGCCCCGGCGGACCTTGAGGGACGGCGTGAGGTAGCCGTCCTGCTCGGTGAAATCGACCGGGATTATGCGGAACCGGCGGATCGACTCGGCCCGGGACACCGCCTTGTTGGCGTCGTCCACCGCGGTCTGGATCTCGGCGATCATCTCGGGGTTGTTCGCCAGCTCCGCCAGGCTGGCCGAGGCCAGTTGCGGGTGCCGCCCCTTCCAGGGCTCCAGGGCCTCCTCATCGAGGGTCACCAGGCAGGCGACGTAGGGCCGGCCGTCCCCCACGACCATGCACTGGCTGACCAGCGGATGCGCGCGCAGCCGGTCCTCAAGCACCGCCGGGGCGACGTTCTTGCCGGCGGCGGTGACGATGATGTCCTTCTTCCGGCCGGTCACCCGCAGGTGGCCGTCGTCGAGTTCCCCCAGGTCGCCGGTGTGCAGCCAGCCGTCGGCGTCGATCATCTCGGCGGTCGCGGACTCGTTGTGCCAGTAACCGAGGAAGACATTCGGCCCGGACACGAGGATCTCGCCGTCGTCCGCTATCCGGATCGTCACCCCGGGCACCGGCGGCCCGACGGTACCGATCTTGTTGTGGCTGGGCAGGTTGGCGGAGACCACGGGGCTGGTCTCGGTGAGGCCGTAGCCCTCCAGGACGGTGATGCCTACGCCGCGGAAGAAGTGCCCGAGCCGCTCGCCCAGCGGGGCGCCGCCGGACACGGCGTACTGGACCCGCCCGCCGGTCGCCGCGCGCAGCTTGCTGTAGACGAGCCGGTCGTAGAGGGCGTGCGCGGCCCGCAGCCCCAGGCCCTGGCGGCCGGGGACGGCCCGCCCCTCGACGCCCAGGGATTTACTCCACTCGATCGCCGTCCGCGCGGCCGCCGCGAAGATGCGGGCCTTCAGCGGGCTCGCCGAGGCCTGCAGTTCCGCACCGCTGTACACCTTCTCGAAGACCCTCGGGACGGCCAGGATGAACGTCGGCTGAAAGCTCCCCAGGTCGGCGACGAGGTTCTTCGCATCCGGCGTGTGCCCGAGGACGGTGCCTGACTCGAGGCAGCCGACCTGGATGATCCGCGCGAAGGAATGCGCCAGGGGCAGGAACAGCAGGGCCGAGCGCCCGGACCTGGTGAAGATCTCCGGCAGGGCGCCGATCGCGTTGCGCACGTCGGCGAGCATGTTCGCGTGGGTGAGCTGGCATCCCTTGGGGCGGCCGGTGGTCCCGGAGGTGTAGATGATGGTGGCCAGGTCGGCGGCGGTGCGTCCCGAGCGCCGCTCGGCCAGGGCATCGTCACTGACGCCGGCGCCGCCCAAGGCCAGGCTGTCGAGCGGCTTGGCCGCGACCGCGCCACCGCTGGCCCCGCCTTCGATCAGCCAGATCTGTTCCACAGCCGGCAGCCTGCCCAGCACGTCGGCGATGGCCTCGGTGTGCGCCGGGGTCTCGGCGATCAGGGCCCGGGCGCCTGAGTCGCTCAGGATCCACTCCACCTGCTCGGCGGAGGACGTCTCGTAGATGGGCACCGTGACCGCGCCGGCCGCGAGGATCGCGTAGTCGGCGAGCGTCCACTCGTACCTGGTCCGGGACAGCAGGGCCACCCGGTCGCCGGCCCCGATACCGGCCGCGATGAGCCCCTTGGCCAGCGCCGTGACCTCGCCGCGGAACTGCGCGGCGGTTACCCCGGCCCAGGGCGGGCCGCCGCCGGTGGCCTGGCGGCGCATGATCACGGCCCCGGGCTCGCGATCCGCACGCTCGAAGACCACGTCGGCGAGACTGGCCGACGGCGCGATCTCTACCACAGCGGGGACGCTGTATTCCTGCATGAGAGCTCCTGCCGGTCATCTTGTGTTCTCGGCTGAACGACTGCACCGTACCCCGGCCTGGCCCCCCGGAAGCTACCAGTAGGTAGCCCACCCCAGATTACCCGGACCAGCCTGCCCTCGCCGGGCCGCCGGTTGTGGCAATCTGACGGAATGCCCACGCCCTGGGAGTACGGCTCCCTGATCATCATTGCCCTCGCTCCCGTCGAGCAGCAGCCGCCCGAGCACTCGGTCGGCATCCTGGTCACGGCCCTGCAGGCCCGGGTGGTATCCGTGGTGGAACTCGGTGACCTGACCCCCGGGGAGAGATACGTCGCCATGAATGCGGTGGGCGAGGAGGGCTGGATCATCACCGGCCCTGGCGTCCGGTCGGACTTCAGCCGGGGGACTCCGGTCCGGATCGGCAGCAATTCGAGGCTGGCCCCCTGGCTGGCCGGGACGCTCGCCAACCACCCGGTGGGCTCGTGGTCTCGCGGGTACTTCGAGTACCCGCTGCGCCGCCCGCACGACTGACCTGCGCCTGGCCCCGATCGGGGCAGGCCGGGGGAACGCGGGCTTGTACGGTTGGCTCATGCGGGTGCACGTGGTCAGCGACGTTCATGGCCGCGCGGAGGCGCTCGCGGGCGCCGGTGGTGCGGACGGCTTCATCTGCCTGGGTGACCTGCTGCTGTTCATCGACTACGCCGACCACCGGCAGGGCATCTTCCCCGAGCTGTTCGGTACCGAGGCGACGCAGACGTTCGTCGCGCTGCGCCTGGCCAAGCGGTTCGACGAGGCCCGGGAGTTCTCCCGGCGGCTATGGGGCCAGCTGGACGGTGATCCGTCCGGGCACGTCCAGCAGGCGGCCTCCAGTCAGTACGCGCAACTGTTCGCGGCCATGCCCGAGCCCGCCTACATGACCTACGGCAACGTGGACATCCCGCCGCTGTGGCAGCAGCACCTGAAGCCGGGGCACGAGGTCCTCGACGGGCAGCGGGCCACGCTCGGCGGATGGACCTTCGGGTTCGTCGGCGGCGGGCTGCCGTCCGCCTACCGGACCCCGTATGAGATCGACGAGGACGCCTACGCGGCCAAGGTGACCGCCACGGGCGAGGTCGACGTGCTGTGCACGCACATCCCGCCGGCCGTGCCGCAACTGCTGTACGACACCGTGGCCCGCCGGCTCGAACGGGGCAGTACGGCCATCCTTGACCACATCCGCCGTACCCAGCCCCGGTACGCCCTGTTCGGCCACGTGCACCAGCCGCTGGCCCGCCGGGTCCGGATCGGCCGCACCGAGTGCATCAACGTAGGGCACTTCCGCGCCACCGGGGTCCCGTACATCCTGGAATGGGAGTAGCCGCCGCAGCTCGCGCGGCCCGGTCGGCGTGCCGGGCGCGGGCGTGGCGGTACGCTCCGAGCATGGCCGACAGGACGACGTCGAGCATCTCCATCGCCGCTACGGGGCCGGACGTGATGGCCGTGATAGCCGATTTCGCCGCGTACCCGCAGTGGGCGACGGCTGTGCGCTCCGCTGAGGTGATCAGGCGCGACGCGGACGGCCGCCCCAGCCTGGTCCGGTTCAGCCTCGATGCCGGGATGATTAAGGACAGCTACGGCCTTAGCTATAAGTGGGACGACTCCGGGGTTCGCTGGGATCTCGCCGAGCCAGGCTCAGTCATCAGCGCGATGACTGGCGGCTACTCACTGGCTGACGAGGCCCGCGGCACCGAAGTCACCTACGAGCTCAGCGTGGACCTCCGGGTGCCGCTGCTCGGCATGCTGAAGCGGAAGGCAGAGAAGGTCATCATCGACACCGCGCTGAAGGGGCTCAAAGCCCGCGTCGAGGGCCTGCGCGCGCAGGCCACGGCGGCAGGGGGCACACAGTTGGATAAGGACAGGGAAGAAGGCGCGACGTGACGGAGCGGCAGCCAGGCAGTGACCCGATCGGCGAACTCCAGCGATGGCTGGTCCGCTCGGGGGCGCGCAGCGTGACCCGGGGTCTGGGTGATCAGGTTCGCACCGCGCTCGGCGGCAACACGAACGGGGACGTGTGGGAGAGCGCGACCGCCGACCACGAAGCCCCGGAATGCCAGTGGTGCCCGATCTGCCGGGCCCGGCGCAAGCTCCGGGATTCCGGCCCCGGCCTGTCCTCGGCCGTGTCGGCCGCGGGCGACGCGGTCTCCGTAGTGCTGCAGGATGCGGCGGCCGCGTTCGAGGCGGCCGTGGCCGCGGCGGGACGGCAGGCCCGGCCCCGGGACGACGCACCGGCCACCGGGGCAGTCTGGGACGAGGCGACCGACGAGCCGGCCCGGCCGCGGCCGCGGATTCTGCCGGACCCGCCCGCCTGGCCGGACGAACCGGGAGCGTCGTCCATCCCGGCTGACCCGTGGGCTCAGGCGGGGGACCAGGCGAAACCGTCGGCTCAGGCCGGGGAGACGGCCGAACCGGACTCCGGCCCATCCACGCCGCCCAGCCCGGGGGAGCAGAACCCCACGTAACGGTGACCGCGCTCTGGCCTGAGCGCAGCGGGTACGTGCACTGGGCGGTCAGAGCACCGGGCTGTCAGGCCACCGCGCTGTCAGAGCACCGGGCCGTCAGATCACCGCGCCGTCGTCCGGGCCTGAGTCCCGGGGTGGCTTGTCGCCCATCCTGATCACCAGGGTCGCGAAGCCGCCGACGAACGCGGCCACGGCCAGGAATGCGGCCCAGCCCGGGATCGCCCAGCCGACCATGGTGGCCAGCAGCAGGTAGCCAGGACCGCCGAACAACGCGGCCCAGGCTCCCTTGGCTACCGGGTCCAGCGAGGGCAGCGGTGGCGGCACCGGCGGGTGGAATTCCCCGTCATCCGCCGGGTCCGGCGGGACGGGACTGGCCGGCCGGACGATTCGCGGCCGGCCTCCTGGGGCAGGACCGGCGGGGGTGCGGTCCTCGTTGCGGCCGGTGGGACGGGGTCCATGCGCAGCGGGACCGTTGACCGCCGGACCGGTAGCGGTGGAAGCCGGAGGACCCTCCGGGTCCGGGTCGTCGCGCTGACCTGGGGCCGGGCGGGCGACTGGGCCGTGGGCCGGGCCGGGTCCAGAGTTGCGGCCCGGGTCGGGGCCGAGGTCCAGCGCCGGGTCCGTGTCGTCGCTGAGGTCGAGGGTCAGCGAGGGATCGGTGTCCGGGCCAGCGTCCGGCAGCGTTCCGGCCCGCCGTGAGCCGGGCAGGTTCTCCCGCTCCGGCCACGGCATCGGCCCGTCATCCGCCTCGGGCTCGGCCTCGTAGTTCGCGATCAGGTCACGCCAGGCGGCTTCCTCGCCGCCCGATGCGCCCCGCCCGCTGCCCTTCACTCCGTCTCCGCATGACTATGCGCACGGACGAACTCCAGGCTCCCCGCGAAGATCGTTGGTGCGTCGTTATCCAGGGTCGCCACATGATAGCTGTCCCGGCAGTCACGAACGGTCAGCTGGCCGCCGGGCAGCCCGGCCCGCAGCACCTGGAGGCTGGCCGGGCCCACGACGTGATCGACGGTGCTGCGGTAGACCAGCACTGGCTGGCTCACCTCGTTCAGCTGCGACTGAGTCAGCCGCCACAACGCGGGCAGCGAGGCCGCCGCCCGCACCGGGACCCGGGTGTAGCCGAGTTCGGTGACACCCTCCTTCTTGATATCACTGGCGATCCCGGGCAGCGACGGAACCACCAGCTTGAGCACCGGCGCCAGCATGAACAGCTTCGTATCGGCGGCCAGCGACGGGTTGACCAGGACCAGCCCGCTGACCCCGGCCCCGCGCTGCTCGGCCATCCGCAGCGCCAGGCAGCCGCCCATGGACAGGCCCATCACGAAGATCTCGTTGCTCTGCCCGCGCAGTTCCTCGTAACCGCGGTCCGCCTCCGCGTACCAGTCTTCCCACCGGGTGCGGGACATCTCCTGCCAGGTGGTGCCGTGACCGGGCAGCCGCGGCACGGACACCGTCAGGCCCGCCTCGGCCAGGTACTGCGCCCACGGCCGCAGCGACCCCGGGGAGCCGGTGAACCCGTGACAGAGCAGGACACCGGTGCCGCTGCTGCCCGCGTGGAAGTAGGGTTCCGCGCCTGGGATGACTGGCATGGTTCATCGTCCTTCACGCCGGGGCCGGGAGTGCGCGCCCCGTCTCCTGACCCGGTGTCCCGGGGACCTGGCCACGCAACGCACGCTCTGGCATCGTCGCATGGCACGCGCCTCGCCGCACGCGACCCGGCCGCGTAATCACTGGTGATGGACCGCCGCTTTCGCAGGTATCTCGTGCGACGATGGGGGCGTGTTCTACTGGGTGGTCAAGGCGATCCTGGGCCCCTTCCTGGCGCTGATCTTCCGGCCCTGGTCAGAGGGGATCGAAAACGTGCCCCGGGAGGGGCCGGCCATCATCGCCAGCAACCACCTCTCTTTCGCCGATCACTTCTTCGGCCCGCTGCCGCTGCCGCGCAAGGTGACCTACCTGGCCAAAGCGGAATACTTCACCGGCCGCGGCGTGAAGGGCCTGCTCAGCAAGGCTTTTTTTAGCGGGTTGGGGCAGATCCCGGTGGACCGGGCGGGCGGCCAGGCCAGCGAGCGGGCCATCAACACCGGCCTGCGCGTGCTGGCCCAGGGCAAGCTGCTCGGCATCTACCCCGAAGGCACCCGGACCCCGGACGGGCGGCTTTACCGGGGCAAGACCGGGGTGGCCCGGCTGGCCCTGGAATCGGGGGCGCCGGTGATCCCCTGTGCCATGCTCGGCACGTTCCAGCTCATGCCGTCCGGCAAGCTGATCCCACGGCTGCGCTACCGGCCCGGCGTTCGCTTCGGCAAGCCGCTGGACTTCTCCCGCTACGCCGGGCTCGAGTCAGACCGGCTCGTGCTGCGCGCCGTGACCGACGAGATCATGTACGCGATCATGGCCCTGGCCAGCCAGGAGTACGTGGACGAGGACGCGCAGCGGGCCAAGGAGCGGCTGAAGGCGGAGCACAAGGCCGAGCGGCTGGTTCACGCGTCCACAGAGGGCCGCTCCGGCAGGTAACCCGGCTGCCCTTCCCGTCCGGGACCACCCCGCCGCCACCGGGAACGGAGCTGGCGGCGCGCCGCCCGCCCCGCGCGCTGGACGAGGAGCGCCAGGGCCAGCAGCAGCGCCGCGGCGATGCCGTCCAGCCAGAAGTGGTTGGCGGTGACGACGACCGCAAGCAGGGTGAGCGCGGGGTAGCCCAGCGCCAGCCAGCGCCAGCGGCTCCCGGACACCTGCACCACGACCAGGGCTACCAGCAGCGCCCAGCCGATGTGTACCGAGGGCATCGCCGAGAGCTGGTCGGCGTTGAAGCCCGCCACCGAGCCATAGACCGACTGGCCGTAGCGCGCCGCGGTGTCCACCATGCCGTCACCTGGGAGCATGCGCGGCGGCGCGACCGGCAGGAACTGGATCAGCAGCGCGCCGGCCGTGAACAGCACCAGCGTGATCCGGACCTGCGGGTAGTGCCGCCGATGCCGGGCGTATACCCAGACCAGGCAGCTGATCAGCACCACGAAATGCAGCGACGCGTAGTACAGGTTGAGCGCCTGGACGAGCAGTGGATGGCCGAGGAACGCACGCTGGATCTCCGTCTCGCTGGGCATGTGGACGACCCGCTCGGCATGCCAGATCCACTGGGCCCGGGCCAGCGCGCCGTCCGGGCCGATCAGGCTGTAGCTCCCCGCCAGCTGCCACAGGGCGAACAGGGCCAGCAGGATGGCGGCTTCCTGCGCGATCCCGGCCGCCATGGCCAGCCGGCGCGGCCCGGGAGGGGCGGTGTCGCCGCCCCCGTTGGCCTGGTCCCTGCCGGCCTGGTCTCTGCTGCCCTGATTCCCGGCGTCGCGGGTGACGGCGGCCTGGTTCCCGGTGGTGGCCTGCTGCCGGGGCAGCCGGGCCGCGCGGCGGGCGACCACCGAGGCGCCGGCCAGGCACGCCGCAGTGATCGCCGCCGCCCGCCAGGACAGCTCCAGGTCGATCATGTGGCGCGCCTCCATCCCCGCCGCCGGGTCCTGCCTGGCCACTCTGATCAACCAAGTGTCCCCCCGGTCCAGCAAACGCTAAGGTTACGGCCCTTGATTAAAGGAGCGGACTAATGACTGAAATACCGATGGAGTCCCCAGGGATTCCCGGAGCGCCCGGAAGTGTCCCGGAAACTCCGAGCGGTCCTCCCGTCGGCGGCGGCGGGCCGGGCGCCCCGGACGAGATCCTGGTGGCCTTCGCGGAGCCGGCCGAGCAGAGCCGGCTCACTGTCCTGGTGCGGATCATCCTGGCGATTCCGCACCTGGTCGTGCTGTACATACTCAGCATCGCCTCCGAGGTGGTAGCGCTGATCTGCTGGTTCGCCGCGCTGTTTACCGGCCGCCTGCCCGCCGGGCTGGCCGACTTCCAGGTCGGCTACCTGCGCTGGCTGACCCGGTTCTCCGCGTACGTGTTCCTGCTTACGGACGCGTACCCGCCGTTCGAGTTCGCTGAGGCGCAGTACCCGGTCCGGCTACGGGCGGAGCCGGGCCAGCTCAACCGGCTCGCCGTCCTGTTCCGGATCATCCTGGTCATCCCCGCCGCCATTGTCAGTGCGGTCCTGACCTACGGCCTGAGCTTCCTGGTCATGTTTGTGACCTGGCTGATCGTGCTCATCGCCGGCCGGATGCCGCGGCCGCTGCACGAGGCGCTCGCGGCCGCCGTGCGATACCACGTCAGGGTGACCGGCTACTTCCTGATGCTCACCGCCCGCTATCCGGGAGGCCTGTTCGGTGACCCCGCCGGGCCCGCCTTCGTTGCGGCGCCCGCGGGCGGGGCCTTCCCGGAGGGACCGGCTGACCCGGCGGCGCCGGCCGCCCCGGGCTGGGGGGAGCCGGCTCCGGGACAGCCTGGGCAGGGCCAGCTTGGATACGGCGCCCCGGCGGACGGCGCGTTCGACTACGGAACCCCGGGGCCCTACGGCCAGCCCGCCCCGGACGGCACCGGCGAGCCCGGCTACGGCCAGCCCCCGCCGAGCTACGGCCAGCCTGCCGGGTACGGCCAGCCTGCCGGGTACGGCCAGCCTGCCGGGTACGGCCAGCCTGCCGGGTACGGCCAGCCTGCCGGGTACGGCCAGCCTGCCGGGTACGGCCAGCCCGGCGCGCCCGTTCGCTG
>DASQRM010000189.1:0-23474 GCA_035642895.1 Streptosporangiaceae bacterium
ACCTGCTCAGCTGGCTTCACCGGGACGGTCACGCCGGTCCGTGACCGGCGTGGGGCCAGGCCGGGCACGGGGTATGGCCGGACCGGCGGTCTGGCAGAGTCGACGGCATGGCGACTGATTCGGCGCACCGCGCGGTATCCATTGACCGGGTCGCGCCCGGCAAGTTCACCGTCAGCAACGACCGGGGCGGCCGGATCGACATCGGCAGCGGTGGTGATGCCAACTTCACCCCCGTCGAGCTGCTGCTCGCCGCCATCGGTGGCTGCACTTCGATCGACGTGGACATCCTGACCTCGCGCCGGGCCGAGCCGGAGGCGTTCCGGGTGGCATTGCGGGCGGAGAAGGTCCGGGACGACAACGGTAACCATCTGGCGGATATCGAGGTGACCTTCCAGGTGCTGTTCCCGGCCGGCGAACGCGGCGATGCGGCCCGGGCCCTGCTCCCCGAGGCGATCCGGCGGTCGCATGACCGGCTCTGCACGGTCAGCCGCACCGTCGAGCTCGGCACTCCCATCCACATCCGGCCTGCTGCCCCCCGGGTGGAGCCGGCCTGAGCCAGATAGCGGCAAGTCGTGAGCCGGGCCGCGCGCTCGTACGGTTAGCTGGTGTTCCAGGGGGACAGTCGGTCCCAGCTACCGGGATTGGAAGGTCAGCGGATGGCGGACGGAACCCGGATCGGCTCAGCTGTCATGTTCGTGCAGCAACTGGACCGCTCGGTCAGCTTCTACACCGAACTCCTCGCGATGCGGGTCGCCGACCAGAGCGCGACCGCCGCGCTGCTGCTCAGCCCGGGCGGGACGCAGCTATTCCTGCGCGCCATGGGCGCTAACGCGGGTCATCCGCTCGGCGGCGTCGGCCTGCAGTACGTGATCTGGACCGCCGACGGAGCCGAGGATTTCGAGCGGTGCGAGCGGGTGCTGAAGGCCCGCTCCGCGTACCGCGACACGCGCAGCAGTGGCGGGGTGAAGCTGGTGGAAGGCCATGACCCGGACGACACGGTGGTGATGGTGACCTATCCCGGCCCCGACCAGATACCCGCCCACGAGCTTCCGGTACGCATTTACGGCTGGTAAGCGCCGGGCCGCCAGACGTCATCCGGTCCGGGTCGCCTCCTGCGCCTGCCCGACCTCACCGGCACCACCGCCATCCACGACCCGGGCCCTCCCGGCTGGCTCATTCTTCCCGACTTCTTCCCGGCGGGCGGCGCAGGGGAATGTCTTGGTCACGCTGGGGTAGTGGGAAGCGGGCAAAGGTCCGCGCGGCGGCCCGCGCCGGCCTGACCCGCAGCGGTCGACCGGGAGGTTGGAGGGACCATGGCACGTGCCACACCCACGCAACAGGATCGGGACACCCAGCCGCAGATCGTGCGCGGTCGCGGGTTAATCGGGAAGCTGATGGCGGGCGCGGTCGCCATCGTGGCTGTCGCTGTGCTGATGATCGTGCTGTCCGCGGTGAGCTTGCTGCCCCGGCTGCACAACCCGTTCGGGGAGACCACGTCCGTGCGCAGCGGTCCGGTGCTGCTCAAGTCGATCACGGCCCTGAGCCGGTTCGAGGCGGCCAGCGGATCATTCCAGGTGGTGGTCAACCTGACCCACAAGGCGAACCTGCTGCCCGCGTTCCTGGAAGGCAGCCAGACCCTGTTCGTCGGCCAGGGCAGCGAGATCGCCTACGTCAACTTCGGGCAGCTGAAGGGCTCAGCCCTGCAGGTGTCGGCGAACCGGACGGCGGTCACGATCCGGCTGCCCCGGCCGCAGCTGGAGCCGGCCGTGCTCAACGTCAGGCAGTCCTACGTCTTCGCCCAGCAGCAGGGGCTGCTGAACCGGATCGGCAACTTCTTCTCCGGCAACCCGAACAACCAGCAGCAGGTCTACGTCCTGGCCCAGCAGAAGATCGCGACCGCGGCGCGGCAGAGCCGGCTGCTGGCTGAGGCGCAGCACAACACGACCAGCATGCTGACCGGGATGATGCACTCGCTGGGCTTCCAGCAGGTCACCGTGATCTACGCCGGGCCGGCCACGCAGCAGGGCTGAGCGGACCGGCCGCGGGGCGGATGAGCGGGCCCGGGTGGGTCAGAGCTTGCGCAGGAAGGCGTTGGCCACCGGCCCGGCGCTGTCGGCACCGAGGCCCCCTCCCTCGACCAGGACCGCGAAGGCCAGATCCCCCCGGTAACCGATGAACCAGCCGTGGGAATGGGTGCCGGTGCCGTACTGGGCGGTGCCAGTCTTGCCGTAGACACCGGCCGGGAACCCGACCCCGGCGGCGGTGCCGCTGGTCACCACCGCCCGCATCATGGGCCGCAGGGTGCCCAGAATGCTGGAGCTGATCCTGCGTGGCGAGCTGGACCGCTGAGGCTGCGGGCTGGTCACCAGGACCGGGGAGCGCCAGGTGCCGTCCTCGATGGCCGCGGCCACGCTGGCCTGGCTGAGCGGGTTGACCAGATCGGTCCCCTGGCCGAAGGCGTCGGCGGCCAGGTCGACCGGCTGGTGCGGGGTGGTGAACTTGCCGAGCGTGGCGGGGATGCCCAGGTTCGCGGTGGTGTTGAAGCCGAACCTCGCGGCCATCGAGGCGAGCGACGAACCACCTAGCCGCTGGTAGGCGAGCATGGCGAAGGTCGAGTTGCAGGACACCGCGAACGCCGTCTGCAGGCTGGTCGTGCCCAGGTGCTCGTTATCGTCGTTGTGGAAGGTGCGGCCGCCGATCGTGACCTTGCTCGGGCACTGCACGGTGCTGGCCGGCCGCATCCCGCCCTGCGCCAGCGCCGAGGCGGTGATCACCTTGAAGGTCGAGCCAGGCGGGAAGATGCCGGCCAGGGCGCGGTCGAACCCGCCCGGGCGCTCCACCACGGCCAGCACCTTGCCGGTGGACGGCTGGATGGCCACCAGGTCAACGGGCTTCGAAGTGCGGGCGGCCGACACGGCCGCCGACGCGGCCATCTGGTCCTGCATGTCGAGGCTGGTCTGGACGGGCTTGCCCGGCGTGGCCGCGAAGCGGGCGGCCGTGGCGTCGACCCGCTTGCCGGGTCCCTCGATTTGGATGGTCAGCGACGGCTTGCCCGCCAGCTGGGCCTGGTAGGCCTGCTCGATGCCACCCTGGCCGACCTGGTCGCCGGCCTGGTAGGGGGCGCCGAGCGCTTTGGCCTGGGCCTTCGTGGCGGCGACCACGGTGCCGGTGAGCAGGGCGATGGAACCTGACTGCGCGATCACCGCGGGAGAGCTCAGGGCGGTGCCGTCGGCGGCCAGCACCGCGGCCCGGGCCGGCCAGACGGCACTCAGCACGAACCGCTGACCCGCCCGGAGTCCCGGGTAGATGGCGGACGGGCTCCAGTTCACCCACCAGTGCCGGTTCCGGGTGATCAGCTGAAGCTGTCCCGGATAGGTCCAGGTGTGCCCGCTGGCCAGATCGGCGGTGGCCGTGAAGCGGGCCCGGGCCGATCCGCCGCTCACGGTGACCCGGCCGAGCTGGAGGTGAATGCTGCGCAGTCCGAGCTCTTCCGCGGTCTGGCGCAGCGGGGTGGCCAGGCCGCCACCCGGCACGTTCACGCTGACCTTGTCCATCGCTGCGTAGCTGCCCCGCTGCCAGTCCCGCAGATAGCTGGCCGCGGCCTGCTGCGGGCTGCCCTGGGTGCGGGTCAGCAGGACGTAGCCGCCCGCGGCGCCGGTCGCCACCACGAGGGCCGCGATCACGGCCACCACGATGATCAGGGACCGCCGCCTGGTCCGGCGCATGCTGCCGTGGCTCATGAACCGGCCTTTCCATTGGGGTACCGCGGACAACTGGTCCGCGGACCGGGGCATAACGATAGTCGCGCCGGCCACGAGCGTAGCCACGAATGGGCTTAGGCCAGGCCGCCGCCCAGGTCGTGAGAGGCGAGCCGCCCGGAGGCGTGGGAGGCGACCCGCCCGGGCTGCAGTTACGCGGCGGGCTGAAAGGGCGGGCCGGCGTCCCAGGACGGGGCACGGTCAGGCAGGCTGGTGGTATGGCGGACACCCTGACCCTGATGGCAGTTCACGCGCATCCCGACGACGAGGCCTCGAGTACCGGGGGGGTGCTGGCCCACTACGCGGCTGAGGGCGTCCGCACGGTCGTCGTTACCTGTACGAATGGGGAGTTCGGGGACGCTCCGGGTGGCATCAAGCCCGGCGCTGAAGGTCATGATGAGCAGGAAGTGGCCGAGCTCAGGCTGGCCGAGCTCAGGCAATCCGCCAAGCTCCTGGGGGTCACGGACCTTGAACTGCTCGGCTATCACGACTCCGGGATGGCGGAGTGGGAGTACAAGGACCGGCCGGACGCCTTCAGCAACGTGCCACTGGACGTCGTGGCGGCCCGCATCGGCGGCCTGATCGAGCGGTACCGGCCCCAGGTCGTGGTCACCTACGACCCGGACGGCGCCTACCAGCATCCCGACCATGTGCACGCCAGCCGGTCTGCGATCGAGGCGGTCACCCGGACCGGCATCCCGGCCAAGCTGTACCTGACCGCGATGCCGATCAGCAAGTGGCGCGAGTTGTGGGCCGCGCTGAAGGAATCCGGCGCCGACGTGCCCGATGCCCGCGAGTTCAGCCCGGAGATGATCCAGCAGATGGAGGACGCCGAGCGGCGGATCACCACTACCGTCGACATCCGCCCGGTGCTGGCCCGCAAGCAGGCCGCGCTGCTGGCGCACGCCAGCCAGATCAGCGAGTCGTGGCTCAGCCAGATCCCGCCCGAGGTCGGTGAGCGGGTGTTCGGCGAGGAGAGCTTCGTCCGGGTGATGGACTCCACCGGCGCCCCGCTGCCCGAGGATGACCTCTTCGCGGGCCTCCGCTAGCGCGTCATTGGGCCCGGTTATCCCGGGTTCGGCCGGCCGGTCGTTTACGAATTATTGCGGTAAATTGCGGTAAAAGGCTATTGGCATGCCGCCTGGCCGAGGCTTGACTAGCACTGCGGCACCGGCAGTGGACTACTGCCCCGGGTGGGACCGGGCCGCGATTTTGCTGCGGGCAATGGAGGCCATGGCATGACGCTTATCCGCAGTTCACGCATTCGGCGTCGGCCGGGAATGGTGGCCGGCGCCGCGTTCGTGGCGGTTGTTCTGTCCATCGGGCTGGCCACGGCCAGCCCCGCTCCGGCCCGCGCAGCCTCCGCCGGCGCAGCCTCTGCTGGCGCAGCATCGGCCCACTCGGCCGCGACCAGGTCAAGCGCCGACTCCTCGTCCTGCCCCTGGCTCAACCAGTCCCTGCCGGTCAGCCAGCGGCTGAAGATGCTGATGGCCAAGATGACCCTGGCCGACAAGATCAACATGGTCACCGGGGCGGGCACCAGCAAGCCGTATGTCTTCTACATCTCGGCGATCCCGAGCCTGTGCATCCCGGCCATGGGCGAGGAAGACGGCCCGGTCGGGGTAGGCGACGGCCTCACCGGCGTCACCCAGCTCCCCTCCGCCGTGTCCCTGGCGGCGACCTGGGACCCGGCCCTGGCCAGCCAGTACGGGAAGGTCGTCGGGTCGGAGGAACACGGCAAGGGCGCCATGGTCGACCTGGGGCCGACGGTGAACATCGACCGGGACCCGCGCTGGGGGCGGTCGTTCGAGGCCTTTACCGAGGACCCCTACCTGAACTCCGCGGTGACGGTACCCGAGATCGACGGGGTGCAGAGCCAGGGGGAGATGGCCCAGGTCAAGCACTATGCCGTGTACAACCAGGAGACCAGCCGGAACACCGCCGCTGACGACGCGATCATCAGCCAGCGGGCCGAGCACGAGATCTACCTGCCCGCGTTCTGGGCCGCCACCCAGCAGGCCCGCGCCTCCTCGGTGATGTGCGCCTACAGCAGCATCAACGGCCAGTTCGCGTGCCAGAACGACTACCTGCTGCACACCACCCTCGACCAGAACTGGGCCTTCCCCGGTTTTGTTACCTCGGATTATGGAGCCACCCACTCCACCGTGGGGTCGGCCGACGCGGGCAATGACCAGGAGATGCCCAGCGCCGTGTACTACGGTTCGGCGCTGCAGGCCGCCGTGCAGTCGGGCCAGGTCAGCATGGCCACGCTGAATGACATGGTGTCCCGCATCCTGACCGAGCTGTTCCGCTTCAACGAGTTCAACAACCCGCCGACCGGCACCACCAGCACGACCGTCACCACCCCGGCCCATCAGGCCACCTCGACCGCGGTCGCCGAGGCCGGCACGGTCCTGCTCAAGAACAGCGCCAGCACCCTGCCGCTGAAGGCCAGCGGCGGCGGATCGGTCGCGGTGATCGGTCCCGCGGCCTCGGCGGCGCCGGCGGACACCGGGGGCGGCAGCGCCTACGTCACCGCCCCGTTGCACGTCACCCCGCTGCAGGGCATCCAGGCCGCCGCCGGGTCGGGTACCACCGTCTCGTACACGCAGGGCCTGCCCACCGACACATCACTGACGCCCATCCCCAGTTCCGCGCTCAGCCCGGCCTACGCGTCCACCGGGTACGGCGGGACCTACACCGGCACGCTCACCGCCCCGGAGACCGGGACCTACGTGCTGGCGTTCCAGAACCCCGGCAACTACACGAACACCAACCTGTCCCTGGACGGCAAGACCATCCTGGCCAACCCGGGGACCCCGCCGGTGTCCACCTACTCGGTGGGCGTCGACCTGAAGGCCGGCCAGGCTTACACGCTGCAGCTGAGCGGGGGCGGCCCGTCCGCCAACCTGAGCTGGGCCACCCCGTCCGACCTGGCGCCCGATATCAGCCAGGCGGTCGCCGCGGCCAAGTCGGCGTCGTCCGCGGTCGTCGTGGTCTCCGACGACACCGAGACCGAAGCCGCCGACCGGCCCAGCCTGAACCTGCCCTCGGCGCAGAACGAGCTGATCTCGGCGGTGGCCGCGGGCAACCCGCACACCGTGGTGGTCGTGGATGCCGGCGCCCCGGTGGTCATGCCCTGGCTGAGCCAGGTGGCCGCGGTCGTAGACGCCTGGTATCCGGGGGAAAGCAATGGGACCGCGCTCGCGTCCGTGCTTTTCGGCCAGGTCGACCCGTCCGGCCACCTGCCCGTGACCTTCCCTGAAGACTTGTCCCAGGTGCCTGCGTCCAGCGCGGCCCAGTTCCCGGGAGTCAATGGCGAGGTGCAGTATTCCGAGGGGGTCGACGTCGGCTACCGCTATTACGACGCCAGCAATGAGACGCCGATGTTCCCATTCGGATATGGCCTTTCGTACACCAATTTCTCCTACAGTCATCTGGCTATCACGCCGCAGCAGGTGGCAAATACCTCGTCGAACCCCGGGCCGACCAGCTGCGGATGCAATGGCCAATCGAGCCGCCAGGTCACGGTGTCCGCGACCGTGACCAACACCGGGAAGGTGGCCGGATCGGACGTGGCCCAGCTCTACCTGGGTGATCCGGCGTCGGCCGGCGAGCCGCCGCGCCAGCTGAAGGGTTTCCAGAAGGTCACCCTGAAGCCGGGCCAGTCCACCACCGTGCACTTCAACCTCACCGGCCACGACCTTTCCTACTGGGACAGCGCGGCCAGCGGGTGGGTGCTGCCGGACGGGCGGTACGGCGTCTACGTGGGCGACTCGTCCGCCCTGGCCGGCCTGCCGCTGCGCGGGGGGTTCAACGTCACCCGTTCCGTGGGCGCCCGGTACGCCACGGTCAGTGCGCCATCCACGGTGTCGGCGGGCAGCACCGCCACGGTGAGCGTGACCCTGGTGAACCACGGCGACTACGCCCTGCCGGGCGCACGGTTCAGCCTCGGCGTGCCTGACGGATGGTCCGCGGTCAGCCCGGCTCCGGTCACCGTGGGCCCGGGCCAGACCGTCACCCGCAGTGTCCAGGTCCGGGTGCCCGCGGGCGCCCAGCCCGGCACCGTCACCCTGACCGCCAGGGTGACCGCCCCGGGCGGCCCCGGCGGCGGTCCCAGCCTGGTCGTGGCATCCACGACGGTGGCGGTCGCCGCCGCCTCGCTGAGCGCTGCCTACAACAACACCGGGATCAGCGACAACGCCGACGAGAGCGCGGCCGACTACGACGGCTCCGGGGACAGCTTCTCGGCGCAGGCGCTGGCGGCGGCCACCCCCACCGCCCTGACTCCCGGCACCAAGGTCACGATCGGCGGGACCACCTTCACCTGGCCGGACGTCGCCGCCGGGACGCCAGACAACGTGGTGGCCTCCGGGCAGACCATTGCGCTGTCCGGGTCCGGGACCGACCTCGGCTTCCTGGGGTCCAGCCAGAACGGCACGGCCACCGGCACCGTGACCGTCCACTACACCGACGGCAGCACCACCTCGACCACGCTCAACATGGCCGACTGGTACGCCAACGCCCCCGCGGTGGGGAACCAGCTCCTCACCACCACGTCGAGCTGGAACTTCCAGAGCAACCCCCTAGGCGCGCACCCGGTGAGCCTGTACTTCGCGTCGGTGCCGCTGGCCAAGGGGAAGACCGTGGCGTCGGTCACGCTCCCCACCCTGAGCACCGCGGGCGGGACGACCGCGATGCACATCTTCGCCATGGCCACCGGGTCGGGAACGCCGACGGTGGGCGCCCCATACTCGTCGGTGGCCGCGGCCTACGACAACGTGGGCATCAGTGACAACTCCAACCCGGCCGCGGCGGACTTCGACGGCACGGGGGACAGCTTCTCGGCCCAGGCACTCGCGGTGGCCACCCCGAACGCGATGAGCCCGGGCCAGGTCACGGTGGGCGGGACCACCTTCACCTGGCCCGCAACGGGCGGGCCTGACAACGTGATCGCGGACGGGCAGATTATCGACGTGTCCGGATCCGGGACCGAACTCGGCTTCCTGGGTGCCGCGGGGTTCGGCGAAGCGTCCGGCAACGGCACGATCACCTACACCGACGGCAGCACGCAGACGTTCAGCCTGAGCATGGCCGACTGGTACAACAACGCCGCGGTCCCTGGGGACCAGGTGGCCGCCACCACGTCCAGCTGGAACTTCTCCAGCAGCACGCAGACCGCTCACCCGGTGAGCATCTACTACGCCTCCGTGCCGCTGGACAAGAGCAAGACGGTGGCGTCGGTGACCCTGCCCACGGTGAGCAGTGGCGTCGGGAACGGGGTGAACGCGATGCACATCTTCGCGATAGCCACCGGGTCAGGCACGCCGACTGGCTGAGCGGGCGGGCTGGCTGGGCGGGCTGCTGGCCGGCTGGCTGAGCGGGCTGGCTGGGCCGGCTAGCTGATGGGCGGGAGTACCTGGCCGGGACCCAGCACGGTGCGGAACGGGTCGCCGAGCCGGGCCACCCGGTCCGGGATGGTCCGGATCGTGAACGCATCGGGCCGTGGCGCCGGATCGTCCAGCTCGTCCCACTCCAGGGGGGTGGACACCGGCGCCCCGGCGGCGGCACGCGGACTGTACGGCGCGATCAGGGTCTTGTTGCTCGCGTTCTGCGTGTAGTCGAGCCGGGCCAGCCCGGCCCGTTCATGCACGTCCCACTTCCAGCTGACCATCTGCGGCACGACCGCGCCGATAGCCCGGGACAACTGCTCCACCCAGGCGCGGGTTTCCTCGAAACCAGGCCCGGCGGCGATGGGGATCCAGATCTGGATGCCCCGCCGGCCGGTCAGCTTGGGCTGGCCACGCACACCGAGGTGGTCCAGGGCGGTGCGGTGCAGCCGGGCCAGCACCAGCACCTCGTCCCACGAGGTGGCCGGGCCGGGGTCGATGTCGATGAGCGCGTAGCTGGGCCGATCCGGGTGGTCGGTCCGCGCGGTCCAGGCGTGCCACTCCAGGGCGCCGAAGTTGGCCGCCCAGACCAGCGCGGCCGGCTCATTCACGACCAGGTAGGTCGTGGTCTTGTCCGGGCCGGCCTCAGGGTCATGCCAGCGCGGCAGCCACCCGGGAGCGTGATCGGGCAGTTGCTTGTGCCAGAAGCCCTTGGTGTCGGCGCCCCCGGGAAAACGGTGCATGTTCAGCGCGCGGTCGGACAGGTAGGGCAGGGCAACGGGAGCGATCTGCGCCGCGTAGCGGATCAGTTCCCGCTTGCTGGCCGGGGTCTCACCCGAGCGGCCGGGAAACAGGACCTTGTCCAGGTTGGTCAGCCGCAGGTCGCGGCCGAACACATGCCAGGTACCACCGGCGCCGAGCGCGTCCAGGGCAGCCAGTTCATCCGGGCTGGGCCCGGCTGCCGGGCTGTCTGGCTGGTGCCCGGCCGGGGGACCAGGAGATCCATCTGGGGAACGCAGCGTCACCGACGCTTCCGAGGGGGGCAGATCCGAGCGCCACATCCGGTCGGGGTCGGCCTTGACCTGGTCATTGGTGCGCCCGCTGAGCACGGAGGCCGGGAAATCCTCGGGATCCCAGCCTTTCACGGCGTACTCGTCGTGCTTGTGCATCAGCAGCCACTGATCGGAGTCCGGCCCGCCGGTGCGCACCAGTATGAGCCGGCCGCGCAGTTTTTCCCCGTACACATCGGCGTGGAACTCACCCGCCTCGACCGCCGCGGCTGGATCATCGGTCGCGTGCGGCTCCCAGGTGCCCCGGTCCCACACGATCACGTCCCCGGCGCCGTACTGGCCCCGCGGGATGACGCCCTCGAAGTCGAAGTACTCCAGTGGGTGGTCCTCGACGTGCACCGCGATCCGCTTGATGTCCGGATCGAGGGTAGGCCCCTTGGGCACCGCCCAGCTGACCAGGACGCCACCGATCTCGAAGCGGAGGTCGTAGTGCAGCCGCCGGGCCCGGTGCCGTTGCACGACGAACCGCTGATCGCCGCGGTCCGCCGCCCCGCCCGGCTGGCCCGTCGCCTGCCCGGCTGGTTCGGGTGTCCGGCTGAAGTCGCGCTTGCGCTGGTACGGGGTGAGCTTTCCGGGCACTGGTCACCTCCCTGCCCCGCTCCTGGCATGCCCGCGCCTGGCGTGGTCACACCCGCCTATCGCGGCCCCTCAGGCAGCGGCCGTTGGCAGGCGCGGTGCCCCGGAGCAGTCTGGCACCAGCTAAAGTCTTTGCCACATAGCAACTATGTGGCGACGAAGGGTGCAGCCCGTGACACCTGCCGGCGGTCAGGCTGGGAACGGGACCCCGGCGGCGCTTCCCGCTGACGCCGAGGCCACGGCCAGAACCGAAACTGCCGCCCGGCTGCGGACGGCGGTCGGGCGTCTCGCCCGGCGGATCCGGCCGACCCGGGTCGGTGCGGACCTGACCCTGACCGAGGCCACCGTGCTCGCCAGCGCGGCCCGCAACGGGCCCGTGGGCCTGTCCTGGCTGGCTCGCGAAGAGGGCATGAACCCGACCATGCTCTCCCGGGTGGTGTGGCGGCTCGAAGACGCCGGGCTCCTGGCCCGGCGGCCCGATCCACGGGACCGGCGGGCCGCCCTGGTCGACGCCACCCCCGCCGGACGGCAGCTGCACGAGCGGATCAGGGCGGAGCGCACGGACGCGCTGAGCCAGTTGATCGAGCATCTCGGGGCGGACGAGCGGGATGCCCTGGATGCCGCGTTGCCAGTGCTCGAGCAGCTGGCCCGGGACCTCAAAGAACGCCGCCCGTGATCGGCGCACGCCTGCGGCCCAGTACGGCCCACGCGTACCCGGAATGACATGGCGGGTCAGTACCCACGCGTAGCAGGCCCAGCCGGGGGTAGCTGCATGCCTGTGGACAAGACCACCGAAGGCGCCGGACGCGACGCCGAACCCACCGACCTGACCGGCCAGCCCGCGACGCCCGGGGAGATAGCCGAGTTCGTCGGCGAGATCAGTGAGGACCGCGGCCTGACCCGGCGGCGCCGCGCCATGGCGGCCACCTCCCGGCTCGCCCGCCGGGGCAGCCGCGCGGGCTGGTCCGGCGCGACCTCGGGCGGCCGATGGCTGACCTCCCAGGTGCTGGCGATGGCTCCCCGGCTGCCCGTCCGGGATCAGCAGAAGCTGCGCGCCCAGTTTCCTGGCCTCGGCCCGGAAGAGATCGCGGACCAGCTGATCCGGGGGGCGTCCCGGGCTTCCGCGTCGGTGGGCGCGGCGGTCGGCGCGGCCCTGCTGCTGCCGCTGCCGTCGGCCCCGGTGGAGGTGGCGTTCGAGACCGTGGCGGTCGTCGGCATCGAGTTGAAGCTGGTCGCCGAGTTGCACGAGGTCTACGGGATGCGCGCCCCGGGTTCGGCGCCGGAGCGCATGCTGGCTTACATCGTGGCCTGGGCGCATCGGCGCGGCGTGGCCCTGGTACCTGGCGGCCTGGCGCTCGCCGTGGGATCCCCGCTGCGCAGGCAGCTGGAGCGGCGGCTCCTGGCCCGGGCCGGACGGAGCGCCGTGTCCCTGGCGCCGCTGCTGACCGGCGCCGCTGCCGGGGCGCTGCTCAACCGCCGGGAGACCCGCCGGCTGGGCGCCGATGTGCGCGGCGACCTGCGGCGCCGCTCGTCGGGGGGCTCGGCCTGGCCCGACTGACCCGCCATGGCCCGGGCTAGGACGGCAGGGGTTCGACGGCCAGCCCTGGGAGTGCATCCCAGCCGGTCACGGTGAGCGCTACCCGCATGTGGTGCGGCACGTGGTCCAGCTGGACACGCCGGACGGGACCCGCGCTTCCGTCGCCTGCCAGCCGCACAATGGCCCGCAGCCCGGCCAGGTCGCAGTAACTCACCCCGCTCAGATCGAGGTGAAACTCGTGGTGTCTCTCGGCGATGTCATGCAGCGAGGTCACCAGGGCGGGGTACGTCGCCTCATCGATCTCCCCGGTAATCGCCAGGCCGGCCGGGCTGGCGGTTTCGGTGATCCGCAACACCCCATCGTCATAAGCGGGATGACGGTCGTCGTAGGCGGGATGACGGTCGTCCATCGCGGATCTACCTCCCTCGCGCGGGTATGAGGCACCTGCTGCCAGGTGGGGCGGGATGAAGAATACGCCGACCAGCGGCGCCCCCGGCGGAATCGTGGGCCGGATCGGGGGGCCGGCGGTGGTCAGGCCGGACGGGATGCCCTCGCGGTGAATACGCAGCGGACCGGCGCGGTGGTTGCAGGCCGGGTCAGGGTCAGCGGGCATCCCAGCCGCACGGGACCGTCCAGGGGTCGGCTACTCCCGCCTGACCAGCCCAAACGATCGCGGCGGCGGCGCGGTTCAGGCCGGGCTGACGGGCCCGGCGGCGACGCCGTAGCCTTCCCCAGCCGAGGCGACCAGCTGGCCCAGCACGCTGGTGAGCTGGGCCCGGGTGGCGGACGGGAGGCCGGCCACGATCCGGCTCAGCTCACGCTGCCGCCACTGCGAGACCGCGCTGACCAGGCGCTCCCCGCTGGGGGTGAGCTCCAGCGTCACCACGCTGCGGTGCCGTGGATCGCTGCCCCGGGCCACGTGGCCTGCGGTGACCAGCCGGTCGGCCAGCCTGGTCACCGTGGACGCGTCCAGGGCGAGGGCCCCGGCCACCCGCGAGGACCGGGCGCGGCCGAGCTCAGCCAGGACGGCCAGCATCCGGAACTGGGGCAGCGTGGTCGCGCCGTCGAGGACGTCCAGGCTGCGCAGCGCGACCCCGGCCAGTACCCGGGTCGTCTTCTGCAGCGCTTCCACCTGCTCTGCGAACTCCGCTCCAGCCTCGGGGGAGGGCAAGCGCGCCGCCTGCGAGAGCATGGACGCGGCTGCCGGGACGGGCGAGGGTGCGGCCGCACCGGAGTTTTCCACGGCACAACATTGTAATGGGAAACATTTGCCATCTGCCAGAGTTCACCACCCCATGGTGTAGGCGGCCCGGGCACGGGTAGTGCCGCCGCCAAGGCCTTTTAGTGAGCGCGGCACGGTCAGCAGGACAGGGCCGCGGGAAGGACGGCGACGATGACCCGTTGCGCTCACTTCCGCTCGGCTGCTTCGACTCCGCGAGCCGGGTACGGCCGTGATTGGGGGAGGGATACGCACGCACGGTCCGAGAGACGCTACGTCAGCGCTGGTAGGCTCTCCGCCGGCAGCACAGGCGGGCCCGGGTGCTGGCCAGATGGTGATCCTGATGGGATACGACATGTTCCGGGGTTCCAGGGATGAGCAACTCGAGGTGAGTACCGCCGAGCGAGGCCTGGCGGCCCTGATCGAGGTGGCCGAGCGGGCCGTGGAGAAGATCGGCTCCTCCGTGCCGCCTGCGCAGCTGCGTGCGTTGCTGATCATCGACCGGGCCGGAAGTCTCAACCTCAACCGGCTGGCGACCCACGTGGGCGCCTCCGCGTCAGCCACCAGCAGGCTGTGCGACCGGATGGAAATCGCGGGCCTGCTGACCCGGGACCGGGCGGAAGAAAGCCGCCGGGAGATCGTGCTGCTGCTCACCGAGTCGGGCCGCAGGCTGGCCGGGTGGGTGCGGGATCAGCGGCGGGCTGCCCTGGCCGAGATGCTCCAGGCCATGACCCCGGAAGGCCGCGACGCGCTGGTACGCGGGCTCGGCGAGGTAGCCGCGGACCCCGGCTGATTATTCCGTATGGAAACATTTGCTTAGTGCGGCGTTGCCGTGACAGACTTGCTATATGGAAATACTTGCCGCAGGCGAGGCAGCTGCGGCGAATCCGCCCCGGACCATGGGTCGGCCCGCTGACGCAGCTGCGAGCGAGCTTGAACAACTGGACGACGAAGAACTGCTGCATGAGATCCGGTCCCACCCACCGGACGACCCGCGCCGGGAAGGGGCGTGTGACGTGCTGGTGAGCCGGTACCGGGGCCTGGTCCGGGCCTGCGCGAACCGCTACCGGCGCAGCCCGGAACCGACTGAGGACCTGGTCCAGGTGGGTTATGTGGGCCTGCTCAAGGCGATCAACAACTTCGACCCGGGGCTCGGCCGGAACCTGGCCGCCTACGCCCAGCCCTGCATCACCGGGGAGATCAAGCGCTACTTCCGGGATAAGCGGTGGCAGGTGCACGTCGAGCGGCCGGTCCAGGAGCGGCTGCTGGCGCTGCGCGAGACGTCCCGCGAGCTCACCCAGGAGCTGGGTCGCGCGCCCACCGACGCGGAGCTCGCCAGCGACCTGGGGATCACCGAAGCCGACGTGCAGGAAGCGCGGGGCGCCGACATGCTCCTGCAGCCAGCCTCACTCGATGCGCCCATGTCCGGCCAGCCGGACACGGCCAGCCTGGCCGAGCTGCTCGGCGAGGACGACCCGCAGATGGAGCACACCCTGTCGATGGAGGCCCTGGCCGCGCACTGGGGTGAGCTGCCCCGGCGGGAGCAGCGGATCCTGCTGATGCGCTTCTACGGAGACATGACCCAGGCGGAGATCGGCCGCGCCCTGGGCATCTCGCAGATGCACGTCTCCCGGCTGCTCGCCCACGCGCTTGCCTTCCTGCGCCAGCGCATCCTCGCCTCCCAGGACGCCGTGGAAAGCCAGCTCGCCGCCTCCTGACGGCGGTCCTACTCCAGGCCGGGGCCGGACGCTGAACAAGCTGCCCAAGCGGTGACCTCCGGCCCCGGCACGCCGCGAGTTGCGGGCTGGTGAGCGGTCACGCGCGGTCGCGGGCGTGGTCCCCTTCCGCTGCGGCAGGCGTGCCGCCGCTGTCCGGGCCGCCGCTGTCCGGGCCTGGGCTGTCCGGGCCTGGGCTGTCCGGGCCCGGGCTGTCCGTGCTGGGGCGGTCGATCTCCTCGTCGCCGTTGCGGTTTCTCTTGACCATGTCAGCCAGCGCCCTGCGCCTCACGGCCCAGCTGGAACCACGCGGCACCTTGAGCGAGATATAGGCCACCGCACCGGTCGGGATGGGGAGCCAGAAGTTAACCAGCCGCCAGGCCAGCACGCCCAGCGTCGCCACGCTGCGGGTCAGGCCGAAGGTGACCAGGAGCACGGGGGTCACCGAATCGATCACGCCCAGCCCGGCCGGGGTGATCGGGATGGCGCCGAGCACGTTGGCGATCCCGTACGCGGCGAACAGCCCCACGGGGTTGGTGAAGCTGCCGAACGCGGCGATGAAGCACCACAGCGACGCCGCGTCCAGCAGCCAGTTCAGCGACGCCCAGCTCAGCGAGCCGACCAGGACCCGGCGGTCGCGGGCCAGGCGGCGCAGTGACTCGTCCGCCTGCAGGACGATGTTCTCCAGCCGCGCGCCGCCGACCCCCGGGATCCGGTTGCCGATCGCGCGCAGGATGCGCCCGGCCCGTTCCGCGCCTCGGGTCAGCCCGACCACCAGCGCCGCCATCAGCGCGAGCAGGATCGCGCCCACGATGGCCACGGTCACGTAGATGGGCCGGAACCCGGCCAGCGGGATGGAGATGACCAGAGACAGCCAGAGCAGCACGTTGAGCACGACGGTGGAGCCCATGCCCTTGGTCGCCATCATCACGCCGACGTCGGTACCGTCCAGGCCCTCCGCGGTGAACAGCGTGAACCCAACCCCCGCGCTGCCGACGGTGCCGGCCGGAATCACGTGTGCGACCGCCGCGGCGGCCAGGTCGATCCGGAATAGCCGGGAGATGCCCGGGCGGCCCTTCGGGGGAAGTAGCTCCCGGGTCAGCAGGGCGTAACAGAACAGCGAGAGCCCTTCCAGGGCTATCCCGGCGATCAGCCAGCCGACGCCCAGCCGGCCGAGCAGGTTCAGGTCCTTGCTCGCGCCCACGAGCTCGGGGATGACCAGATACTCGATGATCAGGGCCAGGAGAAACAGCAGCACCACCCGGCGCAGCGGCCGCCGGGCCGCCCGCGCCCAGCGGGTGTGCAGCCAGCGGGCCCGCAGCCAGCGTGGCAGCGGGGGAGCGCCCCCGCCCTGCGGTGCGTCCCCCGGTTCCTCCTGCTGCGGCGTGGTCAGCTTCGGTCCAGCCGCCGGAAGGTGACCTCGTTGAGCAGGAGGCGCAGCGCCGCCGCGGCGGGGATGGCGACCAGGGCCCCGATGAGACCCATCAGCGCCCCGCCGAGCAGCACTGCCACCACCGTCACCACCGCCGGCACCTCCACCGTCCGCCCCATAATTCTTGGCACTATGAGGTAATCCTCCGCCAGCCGGTACGCGATGTAAAAAGCGAGGGTCGCGATGGCCACCGGCAGGGACACGGTGAGGGCGACCAGGGAGACGACCGCCCCGCCGACGGTGGACCCGATGACCGGAATGAGGTCCAGCAAGGCCACCAGGAGACCGAGCAGCAGCGGGTAGGGAACGCCGAAGATCTGCAGCCACGCCCAGGTGCCGACGCCGGCGATCAGTGACGTGAGAAAGTTCCCCAGCATGTAGCCGCCGACTTTGACGAAGATCTCGTCGCCGATCAGGATGACGCGGGACCGGCGGGACTGCGGGGCCAGCCGGTACAGGAACATCTTGATCTGCGGCATCGCAGCCAGGAAGTAGATCACCAGCACGACGACGACCAGCACTGAGCTGGCCGCGCTCAGCACCAGCGCGCCGGCCCCCAGCACGCCGCCCACCAGCGCGGTGCCCCGGCTGGACAGCAGTGTGGAGATCCGCTGCTCGATGTGGAAGCGCGAGTTCAGCTTGCCGAGCTCGGAGTTGTGATCTTTGAGCGTGGTCACGTAGTGCGGCAGTTCATGAATCAGGGCGGTGACCTGGGCGGTCAGCGGGGGGGTGGCCGCGGCTACGAAGCCCGCGACGACGGCGGTCACGATGAGCAGGATCACGATCACGGCGGACCAGCGGGGCAGCCGCCGGCGGGTCAGCCAGTTCACCGCGGGGTCCAGCCCGGCCGCGATGAACAGGGCCAGGCCGATGAGGATGAGCACCGAGCGGGCCCTGATCAGCAGTTCGACCAGCCCGTAGGTGACCGCCACGCCGGCCGCGGCGGCCATGCCGACGAAGAAGGGCGAGCGCCGGTTCACCGGGCGGCCGAGCCGGCCCAGCCCCCCGGTCTCCTCGGCGATCGAGGCGGCTGTCTCAACCGCCTGCTGCATGTGGTCGGGCGGCTCGTTCCCGCGAACGTCCCCTGCGGGCCCCGGGTCGCCTGGATCCCCATGACCCCGCTGCTCTGCGGCGCCGTTGCGTGACTGGTCCAGGTCGCCATGCGTCACGTCGCCCAAGCCTCCTGCGGGCACTACCGGCCTCCTGCGGGCACTGCCGGGCTGGCCAGAGGCCGGCGGAGGGCGGCAGAGCCATGGGGCTCTACGGTGCCCGGCCGCGGCTCGTTCACACATTCTCCCCCGGGCAGATCCGGCCCCTTGTCCCCAGCGCAGATCCGGCCGCGGGCGCCGAGGCGAGACTACCGCCCCGCAGCCGGGCAGCGGGCTACCTGCTCCGGCCGGCGGGTGCGGGCTACCTGCTCCCGCTGGCGGGCTGCGGGCTGGCCACGCCGCAGTTAGTGCGCGTCATTCCCGCTGCGCCGCTGGTCCCCGCGGCGATGCCGGCGGTCGTCCGCTGCCGGGCGGCCATGACCATCACCGCGGCCGGACCGCACCCGCGCCCGGCTGGCCCGGCGGTGACCAGGCTCGAGATGAGCAGGCCCACGGCCGCGATCAGCAGCAACGGAACCAGCACCACCCGGCCCAGCCGGCGGTCGGCCCGCCGTCCGCGCGGCTGCTGCCGCCCGGGGCGGTAGTGGCGGCCCGGCAGCCGGTACCGGGTCCACCACCGGCCGGGCGGCAGCGTCTCCACGGCCGGCATCGCCTCCTGCCCGGTGAGGTCGGTGAAGACGCCGAACATTGTGGCCAGCCGGGGCTCCGCGGACTGGAGGACGTCGTCGATCGCGTCCAGCGCGTGCTGCTGGCTAGCGGGCAGGGTCATAGCTACTCCCCGGGTCAGACGCTGGACTTAGCGATACCCGCGAGCCGGGAATTAAACGGCCGGCAACGCCGCCGCACCGCCCGGGGAGCAGGCCACCCGGGAGTCAAGGCCACCCGGGAGCAACCGGTATGAAGCCCGCCGCCACGGGTAGAGGCGGGCGCCCCGTGACTGAGAAGGAGCGCCGCACATCATGACGAGCATCGAGGCCGCGCGGGGCGAGGTGGACATGGACAGCCCGCCCGCGTGGCGCACCACCGCGGCCGCCTTCACCGCGGCGGTGGAATCGGGGCGGCTGGATCTGCCGCTGCCGGGCAGCGGGCGAACCCGGGAGCGCTGGGCCCGGCTGGCCGACCTGGCGGCCGAAGACCTGTCCCTGGTCCGGCTGGGTGAGGGGCACGCCGACGCGGTGGCCATCCTGGCCGAGCTGGGCGGCCCGGCGGCCGGGCCAGGCAGCCGCTGGGGGGTATGGGCCGCGCAGCCCCCGGGGACCGGCCTGACCGCGACCCACGCCGCGCGGGGCTGGCGGCTCACCGGCCTCAAGCAGTACTGCTCCGGCGCGCGCGTCTGCACCGATGCGCTGGTCACCGCCGCCGCGCCGGACGGGACGCGGCTGTTCGCGGTGGTCACCGACGGTCTCACGCCGGTGCCGGGCAGCTGGCCGGCTACGGGCATGGCCGGCAGCGACACCCTCGACGTCGGCTTCGATGACGTTCCCGCCGAGCCGGTCGGCCCGCCCGGCGGTTATACCGGGCGGCCCGGGTTCACGCACGGCGGTGTGGGCGTGGCGGCGTGCTGGTACGGCGGGGCCCGCGCCGTCGCGGACACCCTGCTCACCGCGGCGTGCCGCCGTGACGTCGGCCCGCACGCCCTGGCCCACCTGGGCGCGGCCGACATTGCGCTGACCAGTGCCCAGGCCGCGCTGGACCGGGCCGCGGACGGGATCGACGCCGACCCCTACGACCTGGACGGAACCGGGCCGGCCCGCGCGCTGCGGGTCCGGGCCCAGGTCGAGGCGGCCGCGGCCGAGGTGATGACCCGGGTCGGCCGGGCGCTCGGGGCCGGCCCGCTGGGCCACGACGAGGCGCACGCCCGCCGGGTCGCGGACCTGACCGTGTACCTGCGCCAGCATCACGCCGAACGGGACCTGGCCCAGCTCGGCACCCTGGTCGCGGAGCAGGGTGCGACGTGGTGAACCTCATCGAGCGGCCCGGCACCGATGAGGCGCAGTGGCGGGCCTGGGCCGGGCTGCGCCAGCTCCCGGTGGCCGACCTGGCCGGCTGGGCGCGTGTGCTGGTACTCGCCGCCCATCCCGACGACGAGGTGCTCGGCGTGGGCGGCACGATGGCCTTGCTGGCTGCCGCCGGAGCCCGGCTGCGGCTGGTCGCGGTGACCGACGGCGAGGCGTCCCATCCCGGCCATCGCGACCCGGCTGCGCTGGCCGCCCTCCGGGCGGCCGAGACCGCCGACGCGCTGCGTGTCCTGGGCGCCCAGGACACCGAGGTGATCCGGCTCGGCTTCCCTGACACCGGCGTGGCGGCCGGTGAGGACGCCCTCACCGCCCGGCTGCGCGATCTCGCGGCCGGCTGCGACGCGGTTCTGGCCCCCTGGGACCAGGATGTGCACGCCGACCATGAGGCGGTGGGCCGGGCCGCCTGGCGCGCCAGCCCGCTCACCTACTGGTACCCGGTGTGGGCCTGGCACTGGGCCGCCCCGGGCGACTCGCGGGTGCCGTGGCATCAGGGCCTGCGAGTTTCGTTGCGGCCCTCGATCGTGGCCCGCAAACGCGCGGCCATCAGATGCTTCGCCAGCCAGCTGGAATCCCGGGGTCCCGGGACCGGCCCGGTACTCACCCCGCAGACCGTGGCGCATTTCGTCCGCGACCACGAGGTCCTGCTCCGGGCGGCGGGCCGATGAGCCTGGACGCGGCCTACTTCGACCAGATGTACGCGGCCGCCGACGACCCGTGGGGGCTGGCCACCCGCTGGTACGAGGCGCGCAAGTACGCGCTCAGCCTCGCGCTGCTGCCGGAACGGCACTACCGGGCGGCGTTCGAGCCCGGCTGCTCCGTCGGGGTGCTGACCGCGATGCTGGCCGCCCGCTGCGGCCAGGTGCTGGCCTGGGACGCCTCGGCCGGCGCGGTCCGCTCGGCGGTGGCGCGGACCGCCGCGCTGCCGAACGTTTGCGTGCGCCGCGGCACGATCCCCGGGGAGTGGCCGCCCGGCCAGTTCGACCTCATCGTGTTCTCCGAGGTGCTGTACTACTTTGCTGGCGGCGCGCTGGGCGAGGTCCTGGACGCGGGCGTCGCGTCGCTGCGGCCCGGCGGCACGCTGCTCGCGGTGCACTGGAGGCATCCGGTGGCCGACTACCCGCGCAGCGGTGACGACGTGCACCGCGTCCTGGCCGCGCGGCGCGACCTGGCCTTCCGGGTCGGGCACACCGAGGCGGACTTCCAGGCCGGGGTCTACCAGCGGGCCGGCCGCCCGCTGGTCTCGGTGGCTGAAGCTGAGGGCCTGGTATGACGAGGCCCGTACCGAGGAGGCCCGTGTTCAGCAGGCCCGTGCTCAGCAAGTCCGTGTTCAGGAGGCCCGCGTGATCGGCGCCGTCGGTGTGATCATCCCCGCGCACGACGAGGAGGATCTGCTGCCGTCCTGCCTGGCCGCGGTGCGGCTGGCCGTCGCCCCGCTGGCCGGGATGCCGGTCCACGTGGTGGTGGTGGCCGACGCCTGCACCGACCAGACCGCGCGGCTGGCCCGGGCCGGGGGAGCGGCGGTGCTGGACATCCAGGCCCGGAGCGTCGGCGCCGCCCGCGCCGCCGGTGTCGAGGAGGTGCTCCGCCGGACCGGGCCGCTCGACCCGGCCTCCGTCTGGCTGGCCACGACGGATGCGGACACGCTGGTGCCGCCGTGCTGGCTCACCCGGCAGCTGCGCTACGCCGGGGGAGGCTGGGACGCGGTCGTGGGCACGGTCACGGTCACCGACTGGCGGCAGTACCCGGCCGGGCTGCCGCCGCTGTTCGCGCGGCTGTATGACACGGCCGGCACCGATGCCCCGGGCAGCACGGGCCACCCGCATGTGCACGGCGCCAACCTGGGCTTCAGCGCGGCCGCGTACCTGGCCGCCGGCGGTTTCGGGCCGGCCCGGACCGCCGAGGACCACGCGCTGGTCAGTTCGCTCACCGCCGCGGGCCGCCGGGTCCTGCGTACCACCACGGTGAGCGTGGTCACCTCGGCCCGGCGCCGGGCCCGGGCCCCGCACGGCTTCAGCCACTTGCTATCCGCGCTGGCCGCACCCGCGGGCCTGGCCCCCGATCGCGTCCAGCCCGCAGAGGCCTAATCGAACCGGCCTTGGCCTAATCCCCGGTCAGGTCCGGGGTTGCTGGCTGCCGCCGGTCGGCCGACCGGCGGACCGCGCCCCGGTGGACGTCGCCGGGATCATCGTCGTCCGACGCGGTCTGGGTTGGATCGATGAACACGTACGGGGTGACCGGCAGCCGCTCGGACAGCCGGTGGTCGATGTCTTCGGACAGGTCTTCCACCTGGCCGGCGCTGGAGTCGTCGCTCAGCGCCACCCGGGCCGCGACGATCAGGCTGTCCGGGCCCACGTGCATGGTCTGCAGCTCGAGCAGCCGGTCCACGCCCGGCGTCTGCTCGATCTCCTCCGTGATCACCTGGCGCACCTTGGGTTCGGCAGACCGGCCGATAAGCAGTTCCCGGCTGTCCATGCCGAGCCGGAAGGCCACCACGATCAGCAGCACCCCGATGGCGATCGAGGCGCCCCCGTCATAGACCGGGGAGCCGGTGATCTGCTCCAGCAGCAGGCCGCCGGCGGCCAGCGCGAGCCCGATGACCGCCGCGGTGTCCTCGAACAGCGCGGCCTTGACCGTCGTGTCCCGGCTGGTCTTGACGTGCTCCAGGGTGTGCGTATTCGAGCGGTGGGCCTCGCCGCGCATCTGACCGTAGGCCCTGATGAACGAGGTGCCCTCGGCGATGGCGCACACGGCCAGCACCACGTACGCGATCAGGAAGTCGTTCGTCTTGCTGTGCAGCGAGAGAATGCCCTCGAAGATCGAGAAGCCCGCGCCCGCGATGAAGATCCCGAACGCGGCGAGCAGCGACCAGAAGTAGCGTTCCTGACCGTACCCGAACGGGTGCTCCTCGTCCGGCGGGCGCTGGCCCTGGCGGACCGAGGTGAACAGGAAGACCTGGTTGAGCGTGTCCGCGAACGAGTGGGCCGCCTCGGCCAGCATCGCGCTGGAGCCGGTGAGGACCCCGGCCACCAGCTTGGCCAGCATGACGATGATGTTGGCCAAGCCCGCGACGAGCACCGTGCGGGTGGTGGACTGCCGCGCCTGCGCCTGCTGATCGGCCCGGGCCTGTCCGGTCCCGGACGTCATAGCCGGCCTGCCCCGGCCGCGGTGTCTTTCATCGCGGTCCAGTTGCCCGGGGCAGATCCGGCTAAACCCCCGGGTGCCTCAGCCGGGTTGCCCTAGGCGGCCTACGGGCCGCTCAGCCCCGGTGCTGCAGCGTGTGGCGGACCGTCTGCACCCGGATCAGCCCATCGCGGAACACGAACGTGTCGATGCCGTCTCCCGTGGTAGCCCGCCGGTAACGCCTACCCTATGGTGCGCACCCCCGACCCGGAAGGCAGAGCTCATCGTGACCGCAACCGCCCCCGCCACCCCGGAGCATCCCGCCACCGCCGGGGTCCAGCGCAGGATCGCCGAGGAACTCGGAGTGCGGGAGGGGCAGGTCAGCGCGGCGGTCGAGCTGCTGGACGGCGGCGCCACGGTGCCGTTCGTCGCCCGGTACCGCAAGGAGGTCACCGGCGCGCTCGACGACACGCAGCTGCTCACGCTCGGCGAGCGGCTCGGCCATCTGCGGGAACTCGAGGAGCGCCGGG